>CANLTT010000098.1 GCA_947494115.1 Candidatus Caenarcanales bacterium | reverse complement strand
CAGTTACCATAAGAGAAAGGGTATACAGAGGGCGGTTGAAGAGGTGGGGTGCAAGTTGCTCTTTTTGCCAGCATATTCACCAGATTTCAACCCGATTGAGCAGTTATGGTCTCAGCTAAAGCGTCTTATCAAGAAGTCAATGAGACAAGTTCAGAAATCAGTAAATGCGGCTATAGATTGGGCTTTTCTTGAAATTATAGATTCGGATTTTTCCTCCTATTTTCGCCATTTTCAAAAAACAATTTCAGCTTCTATTTAAACGGGGAGTGCTATAGAAGTGCCAACCGTGTTTTCAACTGCGTCTAAGCGGCCTTCAACCCATGGCGTATTTGACTTGTCTTCAACGGCATGTCCTGCATCAGCTAAAGCCACATTTTCAACCCCCGCTTTTATTGGGTCTGTATCACTAGGTGCAAGAAAAACAGGATTATATTTAATTGTTTCCAGCTTTATTTTATCGATTATGCTTGTGCTTTCGCCTTTATCATCAGTAACTATTAGTGAAATTTGATAATCACCGTCTGTTGAATAGATATGCGTTGTTTTACCGTCAAATATACCATCTGGAGCATTATCTGCTGTTTCAGTATAAGAACTACCGTCACCAAAATCAAAAGTATAGCTTGTGATATTACCGTCTGGATCAAAAGAACTGCTAGCATTAAACAAAATTGGATTGCCAACTCCACCACTTATATCAAGGTCTAAAGAAACAAAAGGCGAAAAATTTATGGTCGGAATATCGGTAGTGCCTGATTCATGAGCGCTAGAACTATTTAAACTGTTTTCATCATTTTCAGAATTGCTTAAAAACAGCTCCTGATTGGCCAAATTATGAAAATGCCCATTTGATTGAACTTGATTGTTTTGTTCTTGCAGGTATTCAAGAGGAATAGAGCTTCTTTGGGGAGTATATTCTTCAATCAAAGCTTGTTTCAAGGCTGAATCAATACGTTCATCAGTTTCTGGCGGAAAAGTTTTGGGGCTTTTATCCGCTTCAATTGCTGGATATCGTGGTTCAGGTAAACCAAATTTGCCTAAATGTTCTTCCCATTCAAAATCGGGATACTGCAAAGGCTCGTCTTCAATAAATAAATAAGCTTTTCTTCAAAATTAGGCAAAGCCGTTAAATGCGCAATAGCTTCCGAAATAAAAGGTAGAACACCTAATACAGATCCTGGCACAATGCGTTCTTTGACCTCAAAATTAATTTGTCTTTTCGACTTCATTTAAATATGATTTTTTATATTATCGATTAAGAAATTCCCCAAGTTAAGACATTGTTAGTTCGCAAACAGGGTTTTACCGCTTAAATAAAGTTGTTTTCCTAGACAATTTTGAAAGATTTAAATCGCTATAATTCCTTTATTTACTCAGCTAAAAATATGATCATTAAACAATTTGAAGAATTAAAAACCAAAGTTCTCTCTATTGCTTCTCGTAATCAAGCGACCGAAGAAATCGAAAAAACGGTTAAAAATATAATCGACGAAGTGCGCTCTGGTGGCCTTAAGGCAGTGCAAAAATTTACACTTAAATTTGATAAAAAACAAATTGACAATTTTAAGGTTAGTTCTGAAGGGGCTTTTGAGCAAGTTGAGCCAGAACAACAAAAAGCAATTAAATTGGCCGCTAAGCGTATTAAGGCTTTTCAGGAAGCTTGTTTGCCGAAGCAATATTTTCTGGAGGATGAATTGGGTCGTCTGGAAGTGCTTTTTAGGCCTCTGGAGTCGGCTGGCTTGTATATACCGGGCGGCAAAGCTCCGTTGGTTTCTACTTTACTGATGACAGCAATTCCAGCTCTGACAGCTAAAGTTGAACGTATTATTATTGTTTCACCACCAACTATTCATAAAGGCATTTTGGCGGTGGCCGATTATTTGGGCTTAAAAGAAATTTATCAAATTGGTGGCGTGCAGGCGATTGGGGTTTTGGCTTTTGGCTTGCCCGAAATTGGCTTAGAACCAGTAGACAAAATAGCTGGGCCTGGCAATTTATATGTAACTTTGGCTAAAAAATTAGTTTATGGACAAGTTGGAATTGACGCTTTGTATGGGCCAAGTGAACTGGTTATTATTGCCGATGAAAGCCAAAATCCTAAAGCTTTAGCTTGCGATTTAATGAGCCAATTAGAGCATGGTTCGGGCTTAGAAGCGGCTTGTCTTTTTACTAATTCAGACCAATTGGCCACTGCCGTTTTAAAAGAATTTGAAACAATATTATTAAATCAGCCGAATAAAAGCGCCATTGAAAAAGCTTGGCAAAAATTTGGCTTAATTGGTGTTACCGAAAATCTTGAGCAAGCAATTGAATTGGCTAATCTTTTTGCACCTGAGCATCTAGAGCTGAAAATTGAGAATTCGCATAAATACATTTCGGCTATTAAGCATGCTGGGGCGGTTTTCACAAATCAGTCAAATGAGGCTTTGGGCGATTATTTAGCAGGTCCAAGCCATTGTTTGCCCACTAATCGGTCGGCGCGTTTCTCGTCTGGGCTTTCGGTTTGCGATTTTTTAAAAAGAATGAGCTTAATCGATTTGAAACCAAACCAAGAATTAATTGAAGCCACAGCCGTTTTGGCTCGGATGGAAGGATTAGAAGCACACGCTCAGGCGGCCTTAAATGCAAAACTCTAGACTAGTTCTCTCGAAGCTGGTTTTGCAATAATTGCCAAATGCGGTCGGCTCTTTTAGCATTCACTTTAAGCTTTAGTTCAAGTTCTTGAGGAGAGACATTTTGCAATTCTTTAAGTGTGAAGTTTTTCTTTAGACGCTCTTTAAGGCCGTCTCCAATACCCACAATTTCATCTAAGGCAGATTGTTTTAGGCTTTTGGCTCTGCGAGCACGATTATAGTTTAAAGCAAAACGATGCGCTTCGTCTCTGGCTCTTTGTACAACTTGCAAAGCGGGTGAATTACGAGAAAGTACAATTTTTTGATTTTGGCTGGTAAAAATCTCTTCTTCTCTTTTTGCAAGCGAAATAATAGAAACATCTTGGCTTAAATTTAATTCTTCCAAAGCTTGCATAGCCGCTCCTAATTGACCTTTTCCGCCATCAATTACAATTAAATCTGGCAAGTCAATTTCTTTACCTGACTGCGACTGGTTATAACGCCTAAACACCGCTTCTTTCATAGAATAAAAATCATTGTTTTGGTCGATTGAGAGCTTTATTTTGCGATATTTAGACTTGTCGGGCAAAGCATCTTTAAGCCGCACACAACTCGCTACAACCTGAGTTCCCTGCAAATGCGAAATATCAAAACAATCAATTTTTAAAGGAATATTTTCTAGATTTAAGGCTGTTTGAAGGTTTTCAAGAGCAAGCAAAGCTTTAGTTTTTTGTTTTTGTTGAGATTCTAGCTGTTGTAGAGCATTATAAGCCGCTAATTCAATTTGTTCTTTTTTTTCGCCCCGCTTTGGAAACAGCACTTGCAAATTTGATTTTTCTTTAAGTGAACTTAAAAATTGTTTTAAATGCTCATCAAAAGGTTTTTCTTGAACAAAAGCTGAAGCTAAATTAAAGTTTACAAAATATTCTTGCAAAAAAATTTCTTTAGGAATATCTTCGACTGGCCTTAATAAATAAGCTTGTTCGAGCATAGACATTAAAGATTCTTCACGGCTTTGTAATTCATTAAAATTAGCTTCATATGCTTCTCGACCTATTAGCCTGCCAGTCCGCATTTTAAAAATTTGCAAGCACAAATCAGTTTCATTAAAAGCAAAACCAATTAAATCACGCTCACAATCAGGGTCATCAGTTATTATTCTTTGGCTTTCAAGTGTTTTTTCAAGAATTTTAATTTGATCTCGATATTTGCCAGCTTGCTCATAGCGCATTTCTTCGGAGGCCATTTGCATTTTATTTTTTAATTCTTCAATCAGTTCAGCGTGGCGGCCTTGCAAAAACATTTCGAGTTGTTTAAGTAAATTATTATATTCTTCTTCACTGACTAAGGCTTGACAAGGGGCTAAACATTTGCCTAAATGATAATTTAAACAAGGCCTGTCTTTAAACAAAGGGGTGGCTCGCTTGCGCAATGGAAAGATTTCACGGGCGGTTTGCAAAGTTTGATACATTGAGCCAGCGGCCGTATAAGGGCCAAAAAGCTTAGCAGATGGATACTTTTTTTTAATCCATTTTAAATCTCGAACGGGTATTAATCTTGGGAAAGGCTCACCATAACTGATTGCAATCCATGGAAAGTTTTTATTATCTTTGAGCAAAACATTGTATTTCGGCTGATATTTATAGATTAAGCTAGCTTCAAGCATTAAAGCTTCTTTTTCGTTTTGCGTAATAATTGTTTCTATGTCGGCAATTTGAGGCACCAAAACCGCTAATTTAGGTCTGTCTTTCCAGTTTTTTTCTTGCCAATAAGAACGCACTCTTGCCCGCAAGTTAATGGCTTTGCCGATATAAAGCACTTTGTCAGAGCCATCTTTAAATAAATAAACTCCAAATTTATTATCTAGATTTTTAAAATCAAATTGCATAAATTAAATAATTACAATACAAATATATAGGGTGTGATTTTCTTTTGGTTTAAAAAAGTTTTTATTAGGAAAACTCTAGACAATACAATACAGCCCCAAAAGTTGTTACAAAAATAAATAAACAGGTTTAAAAGTATTAGTATTTAAATCGTACTAACTCGTTTTTCATATTGTCATGAAGATTATTTTTTTAGTTTTTATACTTTGTCTTTCTAGCTTATCTTCTAACGCCGAAGCTGTATGGGGTTTATATACAGACGGAGAAATAAACTTTGTAGAAAGAACTTCAATTTTGCAAGGAAAATATACCGAAAACTCACGTTTAACTGTCTTAGAAACAGCACAGCAATTTAAAATCAAAGGCATAATTTACGCCAGCTCTGGAAACATAATTTTGTCTTTTAAACCTAAATCTTATTCGGTTGAAGGAGATTCTTTAATTGTTTCTTTGGTAAACCCCGAAAATAATAAAGTACAAGCCATGGCTTCTTTTCAAGGGGTTTTTGAAGGGGAAAATATAAGTCTGCTCAGTGCTTCTCCAGAGGGTATTAGTAATATTAATAATTCAAATTTAGGTTCAGACAATAGAGCTGTTTTTAATATTATTGGCAATCTCGAATCGCCCTTAGGGAGCCAAGAAAAAAATTATAAAGGGGAATTCGATTTAATTATTACTTCACTTTAATATATTAAGGAGTTTTTGGTAGATTTAGAAGAAGACCATTTGTTTAGGTTAAATCTTCGATCATTAAGTGCTAGCTAAGTATAGGTCGATCTAATTAGTTTGCTTGACCTATACTTACTAGTGTACAAAAAATGCCAAAAAAAATAATATTTATACCTACTATATTGTGCTTAAGTATTGGCTTAGCGGTTTATAGCGATCCAAGTATTAATTATTCGGGTGATTCTAATGATAGTCAATATGCGCAAACTACTGGATCTGATGCTGGCACAACTGGTGCTTCTTCTCAGGTTAATATGGAATATGTTATACCAAGCGGAATTGCTATCGGTATTTTCACAAATGGAGATATTGAAACCCAAAGTGGAGCACCAATCTTAAAAGGACGTTATAGTGCAGGAATTAAAAGACGTGATAGTTCGCATTTTGCAATTACAAATAAAAATGATATTCTGAACGATTTAATAAAACACGGCAATGAAGATGATGAAACTTCTAATACCGAAACTATTAATGTTAATGGTGTTGTTTATTCAAGTACGGGATTGGGCTTGCTAAGGGTTGAGCCTATAGTGCCGGGCGGCATCTCTAATATTCCAAATAATGCTTTGTCGGTTAGGTTTACAAATCAAACTAATAGTGGTTCTATTGATGTGGCTTTTAAGGGTATGTTTGAAGGCCAGTCTTTAGCCGCCATGGTCGGAACCCCTTCAGCTATAACAAATGAAGGTAATACCATTATGGATACTGATAATAGAGGAAATTTTAGTTTAACTGGCGACGTTATTGAAGAAACCTTAGATCCTTCCGACGATATAGGGAATTACCGTGGAGAATTAAAAGTAACTCTTACTAGTTTATAACTTTTAAATGCTGAATAAACCCTAGTTATCATGGATTACCATTGTGCTGGGTTAAAGAATTGATCTTTTTGTCGATTATATACCTAGGCCAAGCAATCTAGTCTAAAGGCCAAAATTCAAAAAAAGAAATTACACAAAGAGGAGAAACAATGTTAAAGAAATCTAGTCTAAAGTTTTTGTTTATTGCTGGTTTAGCTCTTATTGGTCAAGGTGCTTTTGCCGCTGGTATTGATTATACTGGTGATATTACCGATACTCAACATGCTCAAACTACTGGTGCTGATGCTAGTACTACTGGTGCTTCTGCTACCATCGAAATGGATTATGAAATTCCAGATGTAGTTGCTATTGGTGTTTATACCGCTGGTGATATTACTTCTACACAAGGTGCCCCACTTTTAGCTGGCAGATTTGCCCTCGGTGCTGGTAACTCAGATATGGTTGTTAATAATCAAGACGATGTTTTGAATGACATTATTAAAGATGCTAATGAAGTTGACTCTAGTACAAATACTGATTACTTCAAAATTAATGGTGTTGTTTATTCAAGCACTGGTGCTGGTACTTTAACTATTGAACCTGGTACTGTTGGTGGAACTGCAAGCTTGCCAACTAATTCAATTTCGGTATCTTTCACTAATCAAAGTGGTGGAGCTGGCGCAATTGATGTAGCTTTTAATGGTTCATTTATTGGTGGTGCTACTGCCGCTTTAGAAGGTACTTCAGCTTCTATTACCAATGGTACAAATACTGCTATGGATACTGATAACAGAGGCAACTTTAATTTACTCGGTGACGTAATTGAAGCTTCTGTTTCTAATGCTGATGATATTGGTACTTATACTGGTTCCATGACCATTACAA
>CANLTT010000097.1 GCA_947494115.1 Candidatus Caenarcanales bacterium | reverse complement strand
CTCTGAGAAATGATGGTACTGTTTGGTCTTGGGGATCTGATAGTAATGGACAATTAGGAGATGGGGGCACTAATACAGATCGATCAACTCCAGTTCAAGTCTCTGGTTTAACTGGCATTACTTCAATTGCTGGTGGGTCGAATAATGGATATGCTCTGAGAAATGATGGTACTGTTTGGTCTTGGGGATCTGATAGTAATGGACAATTAGGAGATGGGGGCACTAATACTAGTAGTTCAACTCCAGTTCAAGTCTCTGGTTTAACCGGCATTACTTTAATTGCAGGGGGTGGGAATAATGGATATGCTTTAAAAAATGATGGTACTATTTGGTCTTGGGGATCTGATAACACTGGACAATTAGGAGATGGGGGTACTAATACTAATAGTCCAACTCCAGTCTCAGTAGCTATAAATACAACTGGCAATGACGTATTTGTCTCAAGCACTGGAAATGAAAGTATTAACGGCAATGCAGGCAATGACTTTTATGTCTTCAATGGTACTTTTGGCAATGATGTAATCAATGATACTAGCGGCGCTGATAGTTTAGATTTAAGTGCTTTTGCTTTTACCCCAGACCCATTTAGCCGAGTTGAAGGTGGTGCACTTGGTGATGATTTATTAATTAGTTTAGGTGCTAATGGTACTATAACTATTCAGAACTACTTTGATGAAGCTGGAACCGCCTCTGGTACTGGTTATATCGAAGACATTGATTTTGCAAATTATCAAGATATTAATGTTTCTGCTTTATTGAGTAATGCTTGGGTTTAATTAAATTGATTTTATTAGAAATATTAAACTTGGGAGCATCCCGATTTCAAAAAAGTTTGACTTGATTCAAAAGTGCAAAGAATTCTGACTCCCCTCTCTGCGTCTGGAGAGGGGCTGGGGGTGAGGCTAACAATAAAGTCTACCTTTTCCTAAATCGTAAGTTGATTTTCTTTAATTCTCAAATTCGGGACGCTCCCTTAAACTTCGGCTAATTCTCTTTGTAATTGCGCACGCTCAGAGCCAACAATATGAGCCGCCCGTCCAATAGAACGAGGGAATTCACGGCCACGCTCAAAAACTTTATGTTCACAATATTGTGGCTTAAAGAAATCACCGATAAATTTAATTGCTTTTTCAATTTCAAAAGGCTTGCAAGAAAAAATATCAAGCGTGAAAAACCTTTTTGCCGCAAAAGTGTGCACAGCGATATGAGATTCGGCAATAATTACAAAACCCGAAACGCCATTGTCTTCAGGAATTTCGCCGCCATCATAATACATAACTTGAGGCGGTAAAATAATATTCATGTCTAGCTTTTGCGGAAATTCGGCCAGTAAATTTGTTACAGCCAATTTATCTGATAAAGCATTTTTAGCTTCGCATTCATAGCCTTCAAGCACTAAATGTGGTCCAAACATTCTTTGTCTCCCAAGATTACTATCAACAATTACCCAATTTAACTTCCCGGATTTGGGTAGTCACCGATGCTTTCTTGGACAGCTGTGAAAAATTTAGGTATTTCGAAAACTAACCAAGAACAAAATAATAAACCATTTTTGGAAAATTTCAAGAGTTTTTTTTAACTACCGAAGGCAAAACCCAAAAACAAACAAAAATGCATTCAAAATAATTTCTTGGTTTAGGTTTATAGAAGCGTAAGTTGGCGCATTTTTAATTAGTTCATTAAATAAAAAAAAATTAGCCAAACACAAATATAAATCAAAGAAAATCAAGCTAAAAATTTTATAAGAATATTTATGATAGATCATGATTTTATAGACCTCTGCAATAATATTTTGCAAGAAGTTTCTTAAATTTAGTTTAAGCTTTTCTTATAATTTGCCTAGGCATACAAATATTTTAAGCAAAACTCAAAGGTTTATGATGGTTGTTTAAAGTTTCCCAATAACCTTTTTCTACTTTAGAGGCCACTTGATCCCAACTGATCGGATAAAGATCATCAACCGCACGGTCTTTTAATTCTTGTGCTAAAGATGGATAAGTGATAACAGACAGCATTAAAGAGGCTAAACGCTCAACATCCCAAAAATCATAACGCAAGACATGGCGCAAAACCTCACTCACACCCGATTGTTTAGAAATTATAACTGGCAGTCGATGCGACAAAGCTTCTAAAACGGTTAAACCAAAAGGCTCGGAAACCGAAGAGAGCACAAAACAATCAACACTACGATAAGCCTCTTTGACTTGGTCTTCTGAAAGCATACCCGTAAAAGTTATATTTTCTTGAATGCCCATTTCGTGCGTGCGGCCTTTAAGATAAGTCAGCATATCTCCAGAACCCGCAATTACAAACTGCACATCTGGTCTTATTTGTAGCACCTTATGAGCCGCTTCGATAAAATAATTAGGGCCTTTTTGATAAGTTACACGACCTAAAAATAAAATGCGAGGTGCTTGGCCTTGAATGCCACGTGGTGCCGTTGGAACTCCAGACATATCGATGCCATTATAAACAACTTCGATTTTATGAGCCTCTATGCCATAGTTTTTCACTAAAATATCTTTAGTAAAATTGCTCACCGCAAAAACTTTATTGGCATATTCACAACCAGCTTTTTCAAGATAGCGCACCTCATCGTTTCCATTGCCAGCACAACGGTCAAATTCAGTAGCATGAACATGGCAAAATAAGGGCTTACCAGAAACCTGTTTGGCAATTATTCCCGCTCCAAAAGTTAGCCAATCATGGCAATGAATAATGTCAAAATCAAGATTGCCCGCTATAGAAGCCGCTGTTTGATTGTATTTATTAACCTCTTCAATTAAATTTGGCCCATAAACCGCCTTTTTTTCGGGATTATAAGAACCAGTTTGTATTTTTTCAAATAGAACTTGCTCTAAAGCTTCTTCGCTTAAAACGCTCATTCTTAAAGGTTCATCTACGGTTGAATAAGCCTGAATTGGATTGTCGAGGGTAATTGTTTCAATTTTTAAATTTTTAATTTCTTTTCTAACACAAAATTCAAAAAAATCAGCTCCCAAAATTGTTAAACCATCTTCCTTTGAGGCCGTAACATTTTTTGGCAAAATCAAAGTTACATGACAGCCCCTTTTGATCATGGCTTTCACCAATCCATAACAGGCCATGCCTAATCCTCCAGCTACAAAAGGAGGGAACTCCCAGCCAAACATTAGGACTTTGAGTTTTTTATTCTCTTCCGCGCACAAATTAACTGCCCTCTTTTTTTATTGAGTAATTTTAATATTCCACCATTTAGGGAAATCTTCTTAAATTTATTAGATTTTCTCTAGAAACTTTAAGATTATTTTAATTCTCTCACGCAAGGGTGTTTTTAATAAATTTGCTTGACACTTTAAAATTTTTTGTTTTTTCATTACAGAGCTAAAGCTGGTATTTTTTCGGCTTGTGGGCAATTCTGTTCAAAAACAAAAGCGGTCTCTAGGAGCTTACGATCAGCCAATTGAGGAGCCATTAATTGTAAACCAATTGGTAAATTATTTGAATCAAAGCCACAATTGACAGATAAAGCTGGAATGCCCGCCAAATTTGCTGGAATAGTGGCAATATCACAAAGATACATAGACAAAGGATCGTCTAATTTAGCTCCCATCGGAAAAGCCGTTAAAGGCGAAGTTGGACTAAGTAAAATATCAACCGACTGAAAGGCTTTTTTAAATTCTTCACTGATTAAACGGCGCACCTGTTGAGCTTTTTTATAATAAGCATCATAATACCCCGAAGAAAGAGCATATGTGCCAATAATAATGCGCCGAACAACTTCAGAGCCAAAACCTTTAGCACGTGATTGTGAATACATTGAATTGATGCCAGTGGCACTTTTATCACGCACACCATAACGGACACCATCATAACGAGCCAAATTAGAGCTGGCCTCAGAGGGCGCAATAATATAATAAACATCTAATGAATGTTCGGCAATTAAAGGCAAAGAAATTTCTTGAATATCCGCTCCCAACCGCTTAAAGGTTTCAATAGCCATATTCATTGCATTGACTAGTTCAGGTGAGGCATTGCTTTCGGTGAGCATTAATTCTTTAATTAAGCCTATTTTTAAATTTTTACAATCTTTGTTTTGAGTGAGTTTATTATAGTTAAAGTCCGCATGTAAAGAAGTGCTATCTTTGGCATCATGCCCAGCAATGACAGAAAGCAATAAATTAGCATCTTCAATATCAGTAGCAAAAGGTCCAATTTGGTCAAGTGAAGAAGCAAAAGCAATTAAACCATAACGAGAAACTAAACCATATGTTGGCTTCATTCCTACAATGCCGCATAAAGCCGCTGGTTGCCTAATTGAACCGCCAGTATCTGAGCCAAGAGCCAAAGGAGCCAAACGAGCCGCCACCGCAGAGGCTGAACCACCTGAAGAACCACCAGGCACCATTTTTGTATTCCACGGATTATTGGTTGCTCCAAAGGCTGAATGCTCGGTAGAACTGCCCATTGCAAATTCATCAAGATTAGTTTTGCCTAGACAAATTGCGCCAGCTGACCATAAACGGCTTGTAACCGTGGCTTCATATGGAGCTTTAAAGTTTTCAAGAATTTTGCTAGAGCAAGTTGTATAAGTGCTTTCGACACATAAATTATCTTTAATGGCAATTGGAACACCAGCCAAAGCGAATTGTTTGCCCGCCATAATTTGTTTATCTACTTCTTCTGCTTGTTTAATAGCCAGCTCAGAGGTAATTGAATTAAAGGCATTTATTTTAGGATTTAATTCCTCGGCTCTTTTTAAAAAATATTCAATAACTTGAGTCGCTTTTATTTGCTTGGAATTGACCAATTCAGCGATTTGACGAGCCTTTTTTAAATGCAGATCTTTCATAGCTTAATAAAAATATCGGTTAGCAAAGAATATAACATTAATTTAAAACTTCTGGCAGAAAATCTAATTCAGGCTCTAGGTCAATAAGCCTAAGCGTTCACCCTTATACTGACCAGACATTATTTCTTCAACCCAAGCTTGATTTGACAAATACCATTCTATTGTTTTATATAAACCCGATTCTAAATTCTCTTCTGGCCGCCAAGCAAGCTCTTTTTGTATTTTACTTGAATCAATTGCATAACGTCTATCGTGCCCGGGGCGGTCTTTAACCAAAGTGATGGCGGTTTCGTGTTTTTGTTTATCTTGTCTTGGAGCCAGTTTATCAAGATGTTTACAAATAGTTTTTACTAAATCAAGATTATTACGCTCATTGTTTCCGCCTATATTGTAAGATTCACCAATTTTGCCTTTAAGTAAAACTTCTATAATGCCCTTGCAATGGTCTTCAACATAAAGCCAATCACGTATATTCTGGCCATCACCATAAATGGGCAAAGGTTTAAGATTTAAAGCATTATGAATAATAAGCGGAATTAGCTTTTCGGGGAATTGATGAGGCCCATAATTATTAGAGCAATTCGTAATTAAAGTTGGTAAATTATAAGTATGTTGCCAAGCCCTCACTAAATGGTCTGAAGACGCTTTGCTTGCCGAATAAGGTGAATTAGGAGCATAAGCCGTGGTCTCTGAAAACAAGCCATTTGCACCTAAACTGCCATAAACTTCATCCGTAGAAACGTGTAAAAATCTAAAATTTTCGTCAGCTTCATTATTAAAATACGCTCTAGCAGACTCAAGCAAAGTATAGGTTCCAATAATATTAGTTTGTATAAAATCAATCGAATTGCCAATTGAGCGGTCTACATGAGATTCAGCGGCTAAATGTAAAATAGCATTTGGTTTGTAAATTTCTAGAATTCTCGTCATAGAAACCGAATCACAAATATCGGCTTTTTCAAAAATATAATTTGGATTGCTCTTGGCCTTTTCTAGAGAGCTTAAATTGCCAGCATATGTAAGTTTATCAAGATTTATAATTTTGGCTTTGGTGTTTGCAAGCAAAAAATGAATCAAATTTGAGCCAATAAAACCCGCTCCGCCCGTTACAATCAAAGTTTGATTTTCTAACATTTTAAATTTTAGCTTTTGTAAGATTTATTATAATAAAGCAATTTTTGGAATATCAAAAGTTGTCTTCAAATCAAGCTCAAGCATTTGCTCTAGAATATTTTTAATTTCAGCATAATTTGGGGCTAAAGCCAGTTTTTGTCGCCAAACCGAAGCTGTTTTAATACCGGAAACATATTTACTAAAATGTCTTTTTAAGGCTTGTACACCTCTTTCGCCTTTGTCTTCGTAGGCCAATTGAGTATGCAAAAGAGCAACTTTTAAACGATCTTCCACAGTGGGTTCGGTTAAATTATCTTGCCCAGCCAGCTTTTTGGCAATATTTAAAATCACCCAAGGGTTTCCAATTGTGGCTCTAGCACAAGCCAAACCGTGTGCATTTGTGGTTTTTAAAGCTTCTTGGGCGGTTGTGGGGCTGTCTATATCGCCATTGGCAAAAACTGGTATTTCAAGAATTTCTTTAACTTTGGCAATTTCCAACCAATTGGCCTTGCCAGTATAAGCCTGAGAACGTGTTCGACCATGTATGGTTAAAAACTTAATGCCAGCGTCTTGCAGTCTTAAAGCGAATTCGGCAATATTTTTATTTTGTTCATTCCAGCCTAAACGGGTTTTTACACTGACAGGAATATCTACGGCAGACACCACTTCACGCACAATATTTTCCGCCAGAGAAGGTTCTTTCATAAGTGCGGCTCCGTCTTTGCCATTAACAATTTTGGGCACGGGGCAACCCATATTAATATCAATGCCAGAAGCTCCCGCTTTTTCAGCAATTTGAGCGGCTTCTGCCATTACAGCTGGTTCATGTCCAAAAAGTTGAATAATTACTTTGCCTTGTTCATCATCGGCTAAGCGCATACGAGTTGGGTTTTCTTGATACATAATACCTTTACTCGAAATCATTTCGGTCGATAAAAGCACCGAGCTTGCAAGTTCTCCAAGCACTAAACGCACTAAACGCCTAAAAACCAAATCGGTAACTCCAGCCATGGGCGGTATATAAATTTGTGGTAATTTGTTTTTCATCGGTCTATAGGTTTATTTTTGTATAAACAGTTCAAATATCTGGAAGTATATATTATTAGAAATATTATAAAAATAAATGTTTAATGCTTACGTTGATGCTTTTAATAGCACTTTGACCTTTAATCATGCTCTGGAAGAAT
>CANLTT010000096.1 GCA_947494115.1 Candidatus Caenarcanales bacterium | reverse complement strand
CTCAAATCTTTCACTAACTTCATTTTGGGTCATTCCCTCTTCAAGAGCCTGAATTACCCTCTTTCTTAAATCCATTGAATATGCCATTCCTTTATTATACTGCTTTGTTTATGGGGAACGCTATAATTTAAAATTATGTTTTTCTAATTTGGCTTGCCGCTCTAGGCTTATTGCAAAAGAATTATTAGTAAAAACAATGATTTTAGAAGTAAACCATTTTAAGGCAAGAGCGGTTTCAATGCGCTCATCAGAATTTACAAATAAACCACAAATTTTATCTTTCATTTCATAGCCGTCGCAGACCATGCAAACGTGCAAATTATAACCAGCATAATCATAAACATTGCGCATATTGTCCATTTCGGGCAGTAAATCGATAATGCCGCTGGCCGCTATTAAATATTTACTTTTGATTTCTCTGTATTCAGCTTGTTTTTTATTGGTTTTAACTTTAATTCTAAAATATTCACCTTCGTCAAAAACCTCTTCGGCAAAGCCATTTAAGTAATTTCCATTTAAACTTAAATAATGTTCTTTACCTTGTTTTAAAATTTTGTGCGCTGGTGTTTCGGGCGCAGTTCCTAAATAATTAGTTAGGTTTTGTATCCAAACTGAGCGGCCTTTGCCTTTTTCGAGAATTAAACTATTTAGTAAAAATCTTTGCAAATAAATGCCAGCCGATAATCCGCCAGCTCCGCCACCAATCACAGTACAATCATAAATTTGATCTTGCATAATTCTTTATTTTTGCTTATTACTTTATAATTATATAGTTAAATAGAGTTTTTGCAAGATTTTATTATTAAATTGCTAATTGTGCTATTGAAGAGCTTTAAACAAACATTTGCAATCATATTTCAAACAGGTTTATAATACTGCAAGTGGAAGAGCAAAATAAAAATGAAGAGATTTTTTTAACGGTGGAGCAAGCCATTGTTGCCATTTTGCTTTTATCGGTTAGTGCTGATGGTAAAATTGCCGAGCAAGAAATTAGTCTTTTAAACCATTTATTCCGAAATTTTAAAAGCCTTAAATTCTCTTCAATTGAATATTTAGTCGAGCAAGTTTTGGGTAAAGGCACTGGAAACGTTCTTCTAGAGATGGCCTGCAAAACTATTCCCGAAAAACTGCGTGAACCAATTTTTGCAGTCGCCGTAGACATAATACTTTCGGATAATTATATTCATTCTAAAGAAATTGACTTTTTAGACCATCTATCAGAAACTCTAGGCATACCAAATAAAAGAGCTTCTAATATTATTGATGTTTTGGTTGTAAAAAATCGGCTTTGAGTATTTGATCAAACGAAAATCTTAAACTTATCTTCAAAATTGCCCAAATATAGATTAAGATTTTAAAGGAAATTGGAATAAATCTGAATTAATAAATTATATTCTTGATTTTTTCTTTGTTTACGAAGAGAGAATACTGCGAAAGCAAAAAGAGTAATTTATTATAAAGAATTTTTCCTTAATAATTGGCCTTTAAACAGGGGCTAGAGCAAAAATTAGAACAAATTCAAAACAAAAAAATGGCACAAAAACAAACAATTAGCATTAAAGTCGCTGGAGCTGCAGGACAAGGCGTAGAGTCTGGCGGACAAGGAATTAGCAAAGCTCTTCGTAGAGGCGGCTTGCACCTTTTTGGTGTTTCCGATTATATGTCTTTAATTAAGGGCGGACACAATTTCTTTCAAATTACTTTATCCAATGAGGCTGTTTATGCTCATACCGAGAAGTTTCATTTGTTTATAAGCTTTGATCCTCAAAATGTCGAAGATACACTTTCGCATATCAGGGAATTGCATGAAGGAGCTGGTTTTATTGTTGATGCAGACACCGCCCTCAAGCCAGAAATTACGGCTACCTTGCAAGAAGTTGGTGCTAATTTGTTTGCGATGCCTTTAAGTAAATTGGCCGCAGACCTTGGTGGTAGCAAAATTATGATGAATACCGTTGCACTCGGTGGTGTGGCTGGTTTAATGAAATTGCCTTTTGAAAAATTAGAAGGCGTTATCCGTGAAAATTTTGGTAAAAAAAGTAATGAAATTGCCGAAAAAAACATAGCCGTAGCCAAGGCTGGTTATGAATATGCTATCCAAAATTATGCTTCTCAATTTAAGTTTTCGCTACCTTATAATCTGCAGATGGGCGATAAAATGCTCATAAACGGTAATGAAGCAATTGCAATGGGATCTTATACGGCGGGTTGTCGCTTTATCTCGGCTTACCCAATGACACCAGGCACATCCGTTTTTGAGTGGTTTACTAAACGCAATGCTCAACTTGGGGTTGTTACCAAGCATACCGAAGATGAAATAGCCGCTTTGTGTATGGCAATTGGTGCGGCGCAAGCTGGTGCTCGTTCTATGACTACAACTTCAGGTGGTGGTTTTTGCTTAATGGTAGAAGCTCTGGGCTTGGCTGGAATGACTGAAGTTCCAGTTGTAGTAGTTAATGCTATGCGTGGTGGTCCTTCAACTGGTTTGCCAACCCGCACAGAGCAAGCCGATTTGCTTTTTGCAATTAATGCTTCTCATGGTGAATTCCCTAAAATTGTTTTAACTCCAGGCACAATTGAACAGTGTTATGATGCCGGCGTGAGAGCGCATAATTTGGCTGAGAAATATCAAGTTCCAGTAATTATTCTGACCGATCAATTATTGGCTGGCCAAGTTAGAGACACCGATTTGTCGGCATTTTATACCCCCGAAATTGACCGTGGCAAATTTATAAGCAAAGAACAGCTAGACAAGCTCGAAGGCGAATATTTAAGGTTTGCATTCACCGAAGATGGTGTTTCTCCTAGAGCTTTGCAAGGCCATCCTAAAACCGTTCATGCGCCAGCAACTGATGAGCATGATGAAACGGGTCATATTACAGAAACCGCTGATAATCGCATAAAAATGATGAATAAGCGTATGCATAAGCTTGAAGTTGCTCGCTCTGAAATGAAAGGCCCTGAATTTTATGGTCCAGAAAATGCCGATTTAACTATGATTGTTTGGGGATCAACATATGGAGCGGCTCGTGAAGCTGTTGATTTATTCAATCGTGATGAAAAGAATAAAGAAAAAATTAATTTGCTTCATTTTTACGAAGTTTGGCCTTTCCCAACCAAAGCGGCAGAAGAAGCTCTTAAGAAAACCAAGTTTACAATTTCGGTTGAGCAAAACTATACAAGCCAATTTGCACGTTTGCTAAAAGTGGAAACTAGCCATGATGTTAAAGTTAAAATCAACAAATATGATGGTCGTCCATTGGCTCCCGAAGAGATTTGTGTTCATGTTCAAAATGTCTTAAAACAAGCCCAATTAGCAACAGCATAGGAGAAAAAAATGGTTATCACACAAGAAAAAACACAAGTAACAGTTAAAGATTTTAAAACAGACCAAAAGTCCACTTGGTGCCCCGGCTGTGGAGATTTTGGAATTTTGAGTGCCGTGCAAACCGCTTTGATTAATGCTGGCATAGCTCCTTGGCAGGTAATGCTGGTTGGTGGCATTGGTTGCGGAAGCAAATTACCAGATTATATAAGAGCCAATGGTTATATGACCTTGCATGGCCGCGCCTCTTCGATTGCATCTGGTTTTCATTTGGCAAATACCGATTTAGTAACTATTGCAATTAGTGGTGATGGTGATGGTTTTGGAATTGGAATTGGCCACCTTGTTCATAATATGCGCCGCAATATGGATATTGTGCATATTATCGAAAATAATGAAGTTTATGGTTTAACCAAAGGCCAATATTCCCCAACTAGCAAGCGTGGCTTTAAAACCAGCACTTCGCCTGAAGGAGCTATTGAATTTGCAATTAATCCTCTTTCTTTGGCTGTTTCAGCTGGCGCAACTTTTGTTGGTCGTTCTTATTCTGGCGACCCCAAACACGCCGCCGAAATAATTAAATTGGCTATAGAGCACAAAGGTTATGCTTTAGTTGAAATCTTGCAAACCTGCCCAACCTACAATAAAGGGCAAAACAATGATTGGTATAAAGCTCAAACTTATAAAATCAAAGAAGAAAACCCTAATTATGATGAAACAAATATGCTACACGCTTTTGAACTTGCTTTAAAAGATGATGGAAGATATCCTATGGGCGTGCTTTATCATAATACCGAAAGGCCAAGTTATACCGAACAAGTGCCCGCTTTACAACAAAACAAAACGGCTTTAATTAATCATTCACTTGAACTTAAAGCTGATCTTTTTGAGCAATTGAAAAAAAGCTATGTTTAAAATTTTAATTTAATAAATTCACTTCAAAAATAAAAGCCAAATTTCCTGCAAGTTAAGGAGTTTGGCTTTTATTTTTTGTTTGCAGTGACAATACGATATAAATTACTTAAAGCATTAGACAAAGAAGAAAAGCCTTTGCCCATATAAAAGAATGAGCGACCCATGACGGGATCTAGTTTAAAAAAATCGCTGAGACCAGACAATAAACTTAAAATACCAAACATAGTGGTTGCTATAGTAGAAGCCAAGCCAGCCGATTTCACACTAGAAGGCGTAATGGCCATTAGAGGTACAATGCCATTTAACCACATTCCTAATACACTAAATTTATTGGCTAAATCAAAAATAAACTTAAAAACTTTGTTTTCATTTGCTTTAGATTCGTCTTTTTTGGTATAAGATTTGGAGCCTTCATTTAAAGCTCTTAAGCCCAAAACTGGCAAAGAAATTAAAAATAAAGCAGACGCAATATAACGTGAAAATATAATTCCTAAGCAAAGAGCCGTTTTAAGAGACCCACCCACAAGCCGTAAACCAAAAGCGGGCAAAGGGCCATAGTTTTTTTCACGGATAATTTTATTAATTTTTTCGTTTTTACCCAAAACGGTTCCTCTCCAAGTTGAAGGAGTGAAAACTGTTTTTAAGGCATTATTCAAAGCTTGCCATTCTAAGCTCAAATTGCTTTTCAACAATTTCCAACGATTTTTGGTTGTAGCTTTTAAAGGGGTGGTTGCTAAATCTTTACCCAGAGGAGTGTCTCCTGAAACATTAGCTAAGCGCACAATATAGGTTGGTGGAAAAAGTAAATTGATGCAAAGAACTCTCGTGAAAAAACCAAGCAAAGAATTATTATCATTTATTTTTTCTTGAGTATTATTGATTTGTTCATCTAAAGATTTTTTTTGTTTTTTTGAATGAACTTGTTTTTTTTCTTCTTGCAAATCTCTAATTTGGTCGGCAAATTTTAAAGCTTTAAGCTCATTCAATGCGTTCCAAATGCCCAAAGGTAATAAAAAACTAAAAGGTTGTATTCTACACAAAGAAGCCGACAAAAGGCTCAAAAACAATTCAATAAACGGGAAAATAAGCTGGGTAAAAGGGTGTAAATAAGCAATATTGTGAACTAAAGATGAAGCCGCTGGTTTGCTGGTGTCTTTAACTAAATTAGAACAAACTACTCCAGCAATGGCCGCTGGCGCAAGCGGGAAAAAAGCAAAACCAGCAATTTTATTACAAAGCGTAACCCAATCATCTTTTTCGGTAAAAACCTTGCTTAAAATATTGCGTTTGGGAGAGCTTGAATTTATATTTGGGCTTCTTGTATTGACTTGCTTCAGTTCAATTGTCTTTTGGGTTTGAATGCTCCTCATTTTAAATTTTTCAGTTTAGGTTCGAGCCAAAGTTAGACCGCCAGACAAGTATTTTCTACTGCGATACATTGTTCTTAAGGCGTGAGACAATAAATAAGTTGGACCAGAAGCATAAAAAATCGTACGACTTATTATATCTGGTAAATGTAGATAATTACTAAGAGCCGTTAAAATCAACAAACCGCCAGCGGCCATTTTGGCTAATGCCGAACTTTTTCCTGAGGTGTATAAATAACCGGGGCTTAAAGAAAAGAAAGTTGTCATTCCAGCGCATAAACTGGTTAAAATATACAATTTTCTTCCAATCTCATATAATTCTTTGCTTTCTGGATCGGCATCTAGCTTTTTTTGATCCTCTTGCGTAAATAAATTGCTATCTTTATTAAAAATATGCGTTCCAAACTTCTTGGTAATATAGGCAAAAACACCAGCCGTTGCAATTCTTAAGGCAGGAGAAACATAACACAAAATTGATTTTATTGAAGAAGCTGAAACACGCATTAAATTGGCACTAAAACCTTTATAATTTTTGGCTTTGATTTCAGCCTCAACTTTAGAATTTTTACCTAAAAGTGTCCCTCTAATTTTATTTGGATTAAAAACTTCTAAAGAACTTATACAACTTTTCAATTCTTTGCGGGCATTTTCTATTAATAAATTTGCATAATCTTTAGTGTTTTTTACTTCACCATAAATAAGAGGTTTAATTGAAAAATCTTTTCCAGACGGATTATCACGAGAAGTATCAGCAAAAAGAGAGAAAAAAGTTAAGGCCACAAAAGAAAGATAAGGACTTTTAGTGAAAAAGCTTAAAAAACCATTTGTATCTTGTAATTGTTTGTATAAGTTGTCCAAATCGGCTTTCTTTTCTTTCTGAAGATTATGGTCTTTAAGAAAACCAATTTCATTTGCCAAACTCATAGATTTAAACTCGGCTGGAGCCAAGGCAAAAAGCATAGATGGAACCACCAAAAGATAAGTTGCAATTCTTATAGGCGAAGCGGCTATGATTCCTTGCATTAAGCCCAAAAAGGAAGAAAAAATCAAAGAGAGCGGATATAAATTTGCTGTAAAATGCAAAAAAGAATTTAAATAATCATTTCCTAAATTGACTGGTTTGTGCGGATTTTTAATTGCGGCCGCTGAAATTGAACTACAAAGACTTAACGGGAAGTCAATACAAGAACCAAAAAGTAAGGCTAAATCAAAAATAGAAGGTTTATAAGCTGAATCTGGGGCGGGTTTTATAAAAGCTTTAATTTCATTACGTGCCGCTTCCGTAAAAGTCTTAGGGCGGTTAGAAATAATATTTGTTTGTATAGAATTAGTAGATGGCATTTAAAATAAAAGTAAAAACAAAGATGCAAAAATGTTCTAAATATTATTAAAATAATCCAAATTGTAATACTTTTTCTTTACAAAATACAAACTATTACTAATTTTCTGGGAATGTTTAATAAACTGTGTCAATTCAAAAATAGTAAAATAAGTTGAATAAATGAGGAATTGACAAATGAAAACAGAAACAAAAAAGAAATTTGATAACTTTGATATTCATAAATTTCACAAAGATTTTGAAGAGAGCGTAAAAAAAGGTAAACCAATGGAAGTAATGGCTCCTTTATTTAAAATGCTCTTGGAAGCTACTCTATAGCAAACCCCCGCTAAAGAGATCTAGAATATGTGAATAATAAAAATAAAATGACATATTCTAAAGATTTAAGGAAAAAAGTAATAGAGGCATTTGAGGGAGGAATGTCTCAGGAAGAGG
>CANLTT010000095.1 GCA_947494115.1 Candidatus Caenarcanales bacterium | reverse complement strand
GGCAAATTGGCTTTGTTGTTCAAGCAAAAAGATGGATAGTTGAAAGGACATTTTCTTGGCTTGAGGGATTCAGGCGTTTATCCAAGGATTATGAAATGAAAACCGTCTATTCTGAAGCTTGGATTTACCTTTCTATGACTAAAATTATGCTTAATCGTTTATCCTAATCTTTTATTTTAAGACAGCTTCTTACAATTATTAATTTCTACTTCGATCGGGTTTATTTCGGTAATTTGGTTTGAAATTGTAAAATTTATCAAAAGAAAAAACCATACAAATTAAAAATCTTTGAAAAAACAAATAAATATTTAATTTAAATAAAATTCAGCCAATTTAGGCAAACAAACCGAATAGCTATAATTTTGTTCAATTGTTTCTCTAGCAGAGGTTTGCAGATGTTTAAATTTATTTGGGTTTTTTAAAATTTCGAGCATTTTTTCTACCATAAAGTCAATTTCAAAGGGCGCAGTCAAAAGGCCATTTTTTTCATTTTGCATAACTTCCTCTACAGGCGGCACTGCAGAAGCCAAAATTAAAGCACCAGAAGCCATAGCCTGAAAAAAGCTCCAAGACAAAACAAAAGGCATTGTCCAATAAAAATGGCAAGTTGTTAGCCTAAATAGCTCGGCCAATGCTGGTTCCGAAATCCATTCAAAAAAATGAAAACGGTTTAAATCATATTTAAATTTTTGCAAAACATATTGTTTAAAACTTTGATCTTTAAGGTGAATAAGCTCAGAACCATAATTAGTTTTTTCTCGGCCAACCACCACAAAATGCACATCTGGGTTTTTCAAGCTGATTTTATGAGCCATTTCCATAAAAATATCAAAACCACGCATAGCCTCTAAGCCACGAGAAACAAAAGTAATAATCGGGGCATTGCTCGGCCAAGTAATTTCTAAATCGCTCTTTGAGTCAGCCGAAATTGGTTTATATAAATTTGTATCAATTCCGTCAAATAAAACTTTGAGCTTGTTTTGATAAGCCAATGGGAAAGTTGATTTTTGATAATTGGTCGGAGAATAGCATTTAGTGCAATATTCCAATTCAATTAGATGCGTTGCATTGCGCAGGGGAATCCGAATTTTATTTGGCCAAGGAATATCAAAAGGTGGTCTAGAAGAGTTACCTGCAAAAGAATCATAAAAAATCTCAAAAAAACCAATAGTTGGAATCTCTGGATAAGCCGAATGAAGCAAACCTAAATTGCCAAAACCAACATGTCCAATAAAAGCCGTAGGTTCAGGGATTTGAGCATTTTTAAAAGCATTATAAACTCCAAACATTGAACGGCTTTCAGCTTCAAAATAACGTGAAAAAAAATAAGGCTGAGCGGGCAAATTAACATTATCGCTTTTATAAAAAAAATGTTTAATGCCCTCTGCTGGCTGTCTAGAGGCAAATTCACTAAAAAAATAAATTTCTGCTAAGTTTTGTTCTTGCAAAAAGCCTATGATTGGCCCAAATTGAGCGGGATAATTTTGATGAAAAAAAGCTAAGGCTGGTTTAGCAGACATATATTTTGATTAGTTATTCTTTAATTTCGTGCAAATCAAAAGCATTATGAATAGCTTTCACAGCGGCCTCTCCATCGGCTTCTTGTACTATGCAACTAATTCTAATTTCGCTGGTAGAAATCATTTGAATATTAATGCCTTGATCGCCCAAAGCCTTAAACATTTTGCTGGCAATACCCGGTTGGTCTATCATTCCAGCGCCGACAGCCGAAACCTTAACTACGGTTTTATCGAGGCAAGCTTGTTTAGCACCAATTTGTTTAGCAATTTTAGCAAGCTCTTCTTTGGCTCTATCGGCTTCTTCTCGCTTCACCGTAAAATCTACTTCGGTTGAACCATCATGACTCACGCATTGCACAATTACATCCACCGAAACATTGCGGCTGGCCAATTCATTAAAAATTCGATGTGCAATACCTGGTTCATCTGGCACGCCAATAATTGACAAACGTGCTTGCTGGCGATCTAAAGCCACTCCTCTAACCGATCTTTGTCCTTCTATCATTCCATCTGTCCTTTCTATTACTAAAGTTCCATTGTTTTCGGGATTCCAACTGCTTCTAACTCGCAGTGGCATATTAAAATATTTAGCTGTTTCTACCGAGCGTGGATGCAAAACTTGCGCTCCCAAACTGGCAAGTTCAAGCATTTCATCATATGAAATAAATTTTAAACGGCCAGTTTTTTCGACAATGCGTGGGTCGCTTGTGCAAACAGCATCTACGTCGGTATAAATATCACAACGTTCGGCTTTTAAAGACACCGCCAAGGCAACCGCAGTTGTATCGGAGCCACCACGGCCTAAAGTAGTTATTTCTTGTTGCGCAATGCCCTGAAAACCAGCCACCACCAAAATTTTATCTTCACTCAAAAGTTTTTTAATTTGTTTAGTCTCAATTTTTTCGATGCGGGCTTTATTATGCACTGGCTCAGTGGTGATTCCAGCTTGCCAACCCGTCAAAGACTGTGCCGAATAGCCAGCTTTTTGAATGGCCATCGTTAAAAGAGCAATACTCACCTGTTCGCCCGTACTAAGCAACATATCTAATTCTCGCTTATCTGGCGTATTGGTGATTTGTTTCATTAAATCAAGCAAGTCATCGGTTGTGTCTCCCATAGCTGAAACCACAACCACTAAATCACATTTTTCTTGTTTTTTGGTATTTATGCAAATATCGGCCACGGCTTTTATGCGCTCCGCTGAGCCAACCGAACTGCCGCCAAATTTTTGAACTATAATTTTTTTCATTTGCTTTTATTTTACTGACAAGCTGGTAAAAATTCTTGTGTTTGCTAAAAATTTTCTAGTTAAGTTTCGCTTATTTCGAGATGTTGTTCTTGGCCTTCACCTTTTAAATGGGCGTGAAAACCACTTTTTTCAATTAATTCTTTTTGAGCTTTGCGTACTTGCGCTTTACGAGAAGTCAGTTGAAACGGTTTAGCAGTTGCTTTTACGGCTTCAATTCCTCGGCTGGCTTCTTCTAAAGCAGTTTGTATTTCTAATTCTTCTGGCATAAGTGGCAAATTATTTTCTTCCGAAGAATCATTCACAGCTTTCATCAACACACGCCTAATTTCATTAAAATTATTTTGTTCAATTGTTTCAAGCTGAATATTGAGCACAGTTGCTAATTTACGAATTTTTGCGCCAGCTTGTGCATAATCTCCGAGTGCTATCACCAAATCGGCCTCATCCACAGAATCTACCAAAACAGCTGGCAAATTAAAAGCTTTAATAACAGCATAAATTTGGCCATGACTGACAGCATATGGATAAATACGAAGCGGGTTTTGCTCGGTGTAGTGGCTGATAAATTGTTTTTTTTCTTCAGTTTCAGTCGGAGTTGAATGCCTGTATTCGGCGGCGGATGGGGTTTGGCCACGTAAAATTTCATCAACAGCATGATTAACATTTTGATGCAAAACCACCGAATGATGAGAAATAATTTCGACAACTACTTCAAAAGTGGCCTCTCTAATTCTTTCTAGTATGCTTTTTTGGGTTTTGCGCCTTTTGGCTTCTTCGTCGCTAAGGGTTACTGATTGAGAGCCACCAACCAGGATAGACAAAGAAGGGTTTTTTACAATACTTTCAAGATCTCGGCCATGAGCGGTTGCCACCAAAATAACGCCTCTCTCTGCAATTGTTTGAGCGGCCAAGGCTTCTTCAGGTGTGCTTATTTCATCAATTACAATGACCTCTGGCGTATGGTTTTCCACCGCTTCAATCATTACCTTGTGCTGTTCATCAGAGTTTGTAACTGGCATTCGACGAGCCCGCCCAACTGACGGATGAGGAATATCGCCATCACCGCCAATTTCATTCGAAGTGTCAATTATAATAACTCTCTTTAAAAGCTTATCAGCAAAGGTTTCTGCAATTTCACGTAGTCTAGTTGTTTTACCAGAACCGGGAGGACCCAGCAAAAGAATCGATTTATTTTGTTTTAAAAGATCAAAAATAATGTCAATGGTTCCAGTGGTAGTTTTACCAACTCGGCAAGTTAAACCAATTATCTCTTGACGGCGGTTTCTGATGGCTGAAATGCGGTGTAAAGTTCTTTCGATTCCAGCTCTATTTTCCGAGGAAAACCCACTTAATTGCTGACAAATAAAATCAATTTCTTCAGGAATAACGGGTTCGTCAAGTATCAAAGCTGGTTCTCCATGAAAACGCAATTCAGGAAAACGACCTAAATCTAAAACAACTTCGATTAATTTTTCGGTATGAGAATGTTCATAAATGGCTTTGCGTATACGTTTAGGCAAAAGAACTAATAAACGCTCAAGCTCATCATTATTGCTTTGTTCTAGCGAGGGGTTTTTAGCCAATTAATTAAATTTTTTAACGCTTATCCAGTAAGTATGCCACAAATTGGTTTTGGCTAATTCAAAAGCACTTGTTTGCAAATGCAATTTATCTTAGAATAGTTTATATCTGAACTATTAAAATAATGCAAATTCTTAAAGTTTTAAAAAATTCTAATTTTAATAAATTATGGCTGGGTCAAATTGTTTCGTATATTGGCGACCAGCTTACGCAAATGGTTCTTTTGGGTTGGTTGATTGCCACTGGACATAAAACTGGTAGCGAAATGGCTTATATTTTATTTTTTAGTCTTTTGCCAAGCTTGCTTTTAGGTCAATGGGCAGGCATTTTGGCCGATAAATTTTCTCGTCGTTTGATTATGCTCTTTGCTGATATTTTTAGAGCGATTATTATTTTTGCAATTGCTTATTTTATGATGATTGGGCAAATTAATAATTCATATATTTATCTGTTTGCCTTCGGTATTGGCATTGGAACAGCTTTATTTTATCCGAGCAAATTAGCGATTATAAGCAATATTGTTAAGCCAGAACAATTGCAAGCGGCCAATGCTTTGAGTGCGATTAGCGGTAAAATGGCAACTTTAATTGGTACTTATTTGGCGGGGCTTTTAATTGCAAACTTAGGCTTACAGACTGGTTTAATTATTGATGGTTTTAGTTTTTTAATTTCGGCTATTTTTATATTTAGCTTAAATGTGGCAACTAAAGCTTATACTCAGGCAAATTCGGCTGAAAATAGTTTTAAACAAAATTTTAAATTCGCTTGGACTTACCTTCAAAAGCATCAAAAAACCAAAGACCTAATTTTGCTTTCGGCTTTATTGTCGCTTTTAAGCTCTATGTTTTATGTGGCCTTAACTTCGACTGCGACCGATTATTTTAAGCTAGGAGTTTTGGGCATTGGTAAATTGCATGCCATGCTTGGTTGTGGAATGATAATTGGTGCTTTGCTTGCGATTAAATTGTCTGAATGGTTTAAAGCTCGAAATTTAATTGTTTTATGTTTTGTAATAATTTTGGCTACAACTGCTACAAGCCATTTTGTGAATTCTTATAATTTGGCTTGGTTTTGGCTTATAACTTTAGGAGCTGGAAATGCCATTTTGGTTATAACTTTGGATACTTTATTGCAAAAAATAGTTCCAGATCGTTTTAGAGGCAAGGTTTTTGGTTTTCGTTCGGTTTTTAATAATATTGCTTTTTTAAGTTCTTTATTGTTTTGTGGCTGGCTTTTAAACTTTTCTTCGGCTTTTGCAATTTTTAAATTAATGGCCAGCATCAGCTTTCTAACGGCCTTAGGCATTTTAATGTTTAATAGCAGTTTGCCTTATTTTATTTTACGGGCGGTTTTAAAGCCAATTCTTAAGACTTGTTTTTTATTAAAAGTTGAGGGCAAGCAATATTTGCGCTATGGCGGACGAGTAGTTTTAGCGGGTAATCATACGGGCTGGCTAGATGGGTTAATTTTGGGTGCGGCTTTTAAAAGGCCAATTTGTTTTTTGGTGGCACAAGAGGTTTTCTATTGGCCAATAGTCGGTAAAATGCTTAAAAACTTGGGCTTTATTCCAGTTCTTGATGGTCAAGGAAAACAAGCTTTAAATGACGCTATACAAAGACTCAATAGAGGCAAAGCAACTTGTATTTTCCCCGAAGGCAAATTAACCCAAAATGGACAAATACAAAAGTTTAACCGTGGAGTTGCCCGTTTGCACAAACTAAGTGGCGCACCAATTTTACCTTTTGCGATTGAAGGTGGTTTTGAAGCTTGGGCTTGGAATCAAAAATGGCCTAAATTTCATAAAATAAAAATCAAATTTGGCGAACCGATTATCAATTATGCTGGCTCAGAGCTTGAACTATTAGCCGAATTAAAAAAAAGAGTTGAAAATTTAAAAGACAATTTAAAACAATAATTTATTTGATTATGCCCATCGAAAGCAAAACTAAGCAAGTACTTCCTACAATTAAGCGGTAAATAACAAAAGAAAGTAAAGTCGAATTTTGCAAGAATTTTAGAAAAAAACCAATTACTAAATAACCAACAATGGCCGCAGTCGCAAAACCAATAAAACAAGCCCATAAATCGGGGGAATTTGCGACAGATTTTGCATTTTTGAATAATTTAAGAGTTTCAAGCAAGCCAGCGCCTAAAATAACCGGGAACCCAAGCAAAAACGAATAACGAGCGGCAGATTCTCTTTTAAAACCGAAAAACCGCCCAACCGAAATTGTGGCTCCAGAGCGAGAAACACCCGGTATTAAAGCCAAAGCTTGTCCTAAGCCAATCGCAAAAGATTCACTGGTTTTAAGCTCTTCTAAATTGTTTTTCTTTACCGCAAACAAATCGCTAGACAAAAGCATAAAAGAAATAATTATTAAAAAAATCGAAGTTAAAAATAGGTTTTTATCCAGTTCTTCCAATTTATCATGCAAGAAAAAACCAATTAGAACCGCTGGAATTGAGCCAATTATAATTTTAAAAGCCAAAGAATTAGAAAAGCGCATTAAAGAAAAATTGGGTTCAAATAAAGCTTTAAAGCCTTCTAATCCAATATTCCAAAGGTCTTTTCCAAAATAAACCGCAATCGCAAGTAATGTGCCTAAATGCAAAAAAGCCGAAAAAGATAAAGTCATTTCTGGCCAATGAAATAAAGCTGGCACTAAACGTAAATGAAAAGAACTACTAACTGGCAAAAACTCAGTTAAACCTTGCACAGCACCTAAAACAATTGCCCTTAAAATTTCAGATAATTTTTCCATGACTTTGAAGTAACAAAAAGTAAATTGAGAATAACATTTGTTTTTAATATTACAGAATTAAACTAATTAATTTTCGGCTTTTTTAAAAATTAAAGAAGTATTAATTCCACCAAAAGCAAAATTATTACTCATAACATATTTATTGTTCATATATCGAAAATCTTCCAAAATATAATCCAGCTTAGCGCACTCTGGATCAATAGTTTTAAGATTTAAATTAGGAATATAATAATTATTATTCAGCATTTCAAGAGTAAAAATTGAAGTTGATCCGATTTAGGAGACAAACTTTTTAGAGATATTGTAAAGCTCCTCGAATTGAAGAGGGGACAGATAATTCAAGGTTGAATGCTTTCTTTCCCGATTATAGAAAA
>CANLTT010000094.1 GCA_947494115.1 Candidatus Caenarcanales bacterium | reverse complement strand
CCTTCAAACGCCTCTATTACTTTTTTCCTTAAATCTTCAGAATATGTCATTTTATTTTTCTTATTCACATATTCTGGATCTCTTTAATGCGGGTTTGCTATAGTCTTGTAATTAGAGCATATTATAAAAAGTATCTCTTTCTTTCGGCTCAAAGCCAGCTCTTTTTATTAAGTTTTCTAAAATTTCGGCTTGTGTGCCCTTTTGGCCAGACCCAGCAGAATTGGTAATTTTTTCATCAACCACCGTTCCATCTATATCGTCTGCGCCAAAATGTAAAGCCACTTGCGCTATTTTATAACCTAATTGAATCCAGTAAGCCTTTATATGGTCAAAATTATCGAGCATTAAACGGCTAATTGCAATATTTTTAATTTGATCCATTCCAGTTATTGGTTCAACCTGAGCAATAATATCTGTGTCTTCATAATGGCAACTAAGTGGAATAAAAGTCTGAAAGCCATTAGTTTTATCTTGAGCGTCTCTTAAAAGTAAATAATGTTCTAAGCGATCTTCTTCGGTTTCACCAATACCAGCTAGCATTGTGGCATTTGAACGCAAACCTAATTCGTGAGCCGCTTGGTGAATTGAAAGCCATTCTTCGGCTGGTATTTTATCTGGGCAAGTTTCATCTCGGACAGATTTAGCAAATACTTCAGCACCGCCACCAGGCATAGAATCAAGGCCAGCGGAGCGCAAAATTTCAATTGTTTGTTTATTACTAGTTTTGGCAAACTTACTAAAAAAAGCAATTTCTACGGCGGTGAAAGCCTTGATGTGCAATTGCGGAACTTCTTTTTTGATTGAACGCAAAAGATCAGTGTAATAATTTAAGGCCGCTTTAGGATTAAGACCACCGACAATATGAACTTCGGTTGCGCCAAGCTTATGCCCATTGACAGCTTTTTGAGTTGCCTCATCAATAGACATAGTATAAGCACCTTCTTCGTTTGGACGTTTGGCAAAGGCGCAAAAATTACATTTTCCGATACAAACATTAGTTGGATTTAAATGCAAATTAGTATTCCACCAAACAAAATTTTCGGTGCCAGCTTTGGCTTTTTGGCGGCGTACATGGCTTGCAAGTTTGCCTAATAAAATTAAATTATTGCTTTTATAAAGTTGAACACCGTCTTCAAAGCTTAAACGCTCGCCCGCTAAAACTTTGTCGGTAATAATTTTTAAATCATTATTTATAATTTCGCTCGGCTTTATGTCGGTTTTCATAGCTTGGTTAAATTTGTTTAGTAATTTTAGCTTGAATATATTTTAAACTTTAGCAATATGAAAACAATTTGCCTAATTGGATATTATGGTGCTGGGAATTTTGGAGATGAGCTTTTACTCAGCCAAACCAAAAGTTTATTCCAGAAAATTGGTAGTTTTCATTTTAAAATTTTGGCTAGCTCAAATTCTGAGTCGGTTCAAGATTTAAATGTTGAATATATTAATAAGTTTTCTTTGACGGCTGTTTTTTTTGCTTTGCTTGATTCAGAGGCTTTAGTCTTTGGTGGCGGCTCTGTTTTTCAGAATGCAAGTAGTTTAAAAAGTTTAATTTATTATTTTGCAATTTGTTTTTTTGCTAAAATACTTGGTAAAAAATTGGTTTTCTTGAGCCAAGGAATAGGCCCTTTAAATGGTGCTTTAGCGAATGTTTTAACCAATTGGGCTTTTCAGTTAGCCGATTATATCAGTATAAGAGACCAATATTCCTTAAGCATTGTTTCTGGTTGGGGTCTTACAGCCAAATATGCGCCCGACTTGGTTTGGTCTTTGCCTTTAAAAAAACCCATAAAACAAACAAAACAAACTGTCATTATTTCTTTACGACCTTCTAAAGAGCTTAAAACCGAAAATATAAATTCTTTTATTGCTTATCTTGAGGCCAAATTTGCAAATTATAAAATTTATTTATGCGCTTTTCAGGCTTGCGATGAAGAAATTTTGGCTTTAATCAAAAATCAAATTCCTTCGGCCGAAATAATTAATTTAAACCAAAACCCAGATTATATAAATTATTTTGCGCAAGCTAATTTGTGTTTTGCCATGCGGTTCCATGCAGTTTTGCTGGCGATTAAAGCCCAAGTTCCGACTATTGGCATTGTTTATGACCCCAAAGTGCAAACCCTCTGCGAAAATGCCAATTTGCCTTTTATAAAAGCGGAAGAATTGCTAAAAAACAATTTAGACGATCTAGATAGCTTTTTAATGCCCAACTCAGAACAACTTATGAATTTTGCTCAAGAACAGGCCGAAATCAGCGAAAAAAACAATAATTTAATTTTATGTAGTCTCTGTAATTTTTAACCAAAACGCAAAATTCCACTTTCGGTCAAATGACCTAGAAAAACTTTTGCGACTTGGGTAAATAAAAAATATAGAGCTGGCTTTAAATTAAAAAAATTATTTCACGAGCTGGCTCTTAAATTTTTAGCTTTTGTAATTTGTTAAAAGCTTATGCGTTTTATATTTTGCTTTTTATGTCTGAGTTTTTTGCTGGTTTCAAGTTGTCAAGCTGAGACCAATTGGTTTTCACCATATTACAAATGCCCCCAAAAACCCGACTTTATAAATTTGAATCAAACCGAATGGTGCAAAATTCATGCTTCTGCGCACGAGGCCATTATTAAGCAAGGCTTGGCTCAGACTTTAGGTTATAAAAAAGCTTTAAGCACTACTTTGGGTTTAATTCAAAAAGAATCTTCTTTTAAAGCTGATGCAATTGGCAAAGCTGGAGAAATTGGTTTGGCCCAAATTAAGCCAGCCACAGCCCGTTTTATTTGTAAAATTGACGACAAACAACTTTTAGAAGTAGATGACAATTTAAACTGTTCGGCCAAATATTTAAATTTGCTTTTAAGCCCAGAATATTTCAACCTAGATTTACAAATGGCTTTGGTGGCTTATAATCAGGGTTGGGGCAATGTTAAAAAAGGCCTTTTTGCCGAAAAAGATTTACGTTATGCAAAGCTTATTGTCGAAGAATATAGTCAAAATTTTGAGAATTAAAAAGTTATTAGCGTAAAATGGCTTTTTGAATTTTTAAAGGTTTAGTTTTTAGCTCGGCTAATTGTTTTTGCACAATTTCAACTTCTTCTAAAGTAATAAATCTTTCATCTAGTGTCAAGCGCAATTCATAATCAATTCCAGATGAGAGCAAATATTTTAAACTTTCTAAAACCTGCAAATGGCTTTGGTATTGTCCCGTAATTTTGGAATATCTTTCATCTAAAACGGTTTTTATGTCTAAGCCGACCCAGTCAATAATTTGCAAACATTGCTTAAAAACCTCAGGCAAACAACCCGTTGTATGTAAGCCAATTTTAAAACCCATTTTTTTAACCTGCAAAATAGCTGGAATTAAATTCTTTTGCAAAGTTGGTTCACCGCCGCTAAAAACCACGCCCGTAAGCCAGTTTTTTCTTTTATGCAAAAAGCCTATAATTTTTTCCCAGCTATAATCAATGTTTTGGGCTTGAAAACCTCTTAGATGAGAATTATGACAATAAGGGCATTTCCATTGACAGCCTTGGCAGAACAAAACACTGGCTATTTCATTCGGAAAATCAATAGTTGTCATCGGAATCAAGCCACCAATGGGCAAAAACTCATTTTGGGTTTCGGCATTGGCTGGCTTACACTGAATACAAGTTTTTTCTTTAGTGGGCATGTAAAAAACCAATTCTTTCAGAAAATTCACTTTTTTTGCCTTTATTAAAGCTGGCAACTGGCCTATGATAACCCATTACCCTTGTCCAAATCTCGCAGTTAGAGCCGCAAGTTGGGCAATGTTCTTTTTCGCCTGAAATATAACCATGTGTTGGGCAAATCGAAAAAGTAGGCGTAATAGTTAAATAAGGAATACGAAAAGAGCTTAAAGTTTTACGCACTAATTCTTTGCAAGCAGATGGACTATTGATAGATTCAGGCATATACATATGAAAAACTGTTCCGCCTGTATATTTTTTTTGCAATAATTCTTGGTGTTCTAGAGCTTCAAACGGGTCATCGCTATAATCAACTGGCAATTGTGAAGAATTTGTGTAATAAGGCGCTTCTTCGCTACCCGCTTGTAGAATGCTTGGAAAACGTTTTTTGTCTTCTCTGGCAAAACGATAAGTGGCTCCTTCGGCTGGTGAAGCTTCAAGATTATATAAATGCCCAGTTTCTTCCTGAAATTGCACCATAGAGGCTCTTAAACCATCAAGAATTTCGGTGGCGAGGGCATAACCTTCAGGGCTAGTAATATCAAAAGCATCATCGCTGAAATTCCTGATACATTCATTGATTCCATTGACACCAATTGTCGAAAAGTGATTGCGCAAAGTACCTAAATAACGCTTAGTATAAGGAAACAAGCCATCATCCATAAAGCGTTGAATTGTTTTGCGTTTAACTTCGAGGCTGTTTTTGGCTATGATAGCTAAATTTGCTAATTCTTCCAGCAAAACTTTTTTATCGCCTTTATGCAAATGGCCCAAGCGAGCGCAATTAATGGTAACAACCCCAATTGAGCCAGTCTGCTCGGCTGAACCGAATAAACCATTTCCTCTTTTTAAAAGCTCGGTCAAATCAAGCTGTAAGCGGCAACACATAGATCTAACCATGCTTGGTGTTAAATCGGAATTGATAAAGTTCTGAAAATAAGGAAGCCCGTATTTGCCCGTCATTTCAAATAAAAGGTCGCAATTAGGATGATCCCAATCAAAATCCTCGGTTATATTATAGGTTGGAATCGGGAAAGTGAAAACACGCCCTTTGGCATCACCTCTTAGCATGACCTCTATATAAGCTTTATTGATTAAATCCATTTCGGCTTGCAAATCACCATATGCAAAATTAACTTCTTCGCCGCCCACCAGAGGTATTTTAGAACGCAAATCTTCCGGGCAAATCCAATCAAAAGTTAAATTAGTAAAAGGTGGCTGACTTCCCCATCTAGAAGGCACATTTAAATTATAAATAAATTCCTGAATTCCCTGATAAACCTCTTTATAGGTCAATTTATCAAGGCGGATATAGGGAGCCAAATAAGTATCAAAAGAACTAAAAGCCTGAGCACCAGCCCATTCATTTTGCAAAGTGCCTAAGAAGTTTACCATTTGACCTAAGGCGGTTCTAAAGTGGCGTGGCGGCGCAGATTCAACCTTGCCTAAACAGCCATTAAAGCCTTCATAAAGTAAAGTACGCAAAGACCAACCCGCACAATAACCCGTTAGCATATCCAAATCATGAATATGAAAAGCACCCGTTGTATGCGCCATTCTAATATCTTGCGAATAAATGTGATTGAGCCAATAATTAGCCGAAACCTTGCCCGCAATATTTAAAATTAAGCCGCCAACCGAATAGTTTTGATTAGCATTAGCATTCACTCTCCAGTCGGAACGGTCAATATATTCATTCACCGAAGAAATAGCATCAACCCAAGCTTTGCGGTCTTCACGTAGTTGCTCGTGTTTGTCACGGTAAACAGCATATGCTCTACGAGTTTTATAAAAACCAGCTTCATTTAAAGCCTCTTCAACTAAATCTTGAATTTTTTCGATATTAATTATTTCAAAATTCTCGCAGTGAGACACGACTTTATCGGTAATTTCTTGAATTTGGTTAGGCTGTAGCTCATTGGTGGCCTCGGCCGCTTTTTTTACAGCTTCAAAAATTCTCTTCTCATCAAAAGAAACAAGCTGACTTTGGTCTCTGGTTTGGACTAAAACTTGGCACATAATTAAATTTAGAAAACCTTAGGGAAGAAATAAAAACAAGTAAAGCTCTTTCCTCGATTGAAGGGCTAACTCAAAGTTTATATTCCTAAATTTTAATACTTTCAAGCACTTTTTTGTAAAAATTTATAAAGTTTTTTAAAATATTTTATTCGCAAACAGTATTATAGCTTGTCTTAAATGGTTTTAATCTTGCCTCAAGATAAAAGCTTAAATTTTAATTGTTTGCCTTTTATAAAATTCTCAGTCCTTGTTTAAAGACCAAGAAATAGCTCAAACAAGGCTTTATTTAAAAGTTTAGAAATTTAGAAGTTAGTGTAAAACGAAAAACTTAATAAACCCTTAAGACTTCAAACAAGCGATTGCATATTAACATAAATTAACCGACCTAAAGTTTAGGGAATTGCCGGAGAATTTATTAATATGAATATAGAAATTAGTGCGATCGCTAGAAAAGGATCTGTTATACCGTCTACACCACAAAGCAATCTAAAAAAATCTGATCTTCAGCTTGCAAAATTGTATCGTGATGTTGTTCCTTGGGGACTCAAACAAAAGGCTGAGGCGAATGCCGTGAGATCAGAAATCTTAGATGCTTTCCATAATTTTCGGGCAACGGTTTATAATGCTTTCAAAAGAGCACTTGAAGATAGTCAAGAACATAGATGGGCTGGACAAAATCTTTCTCAGACCACTCCTCAAGAATGGAAAGAAATATTTAAAAAAACAAATTATTTCTTTCAAACCAAGTTAACGGACGCTGATTTAACTGGAATGAAATTTCCCGTGGGTACTATACTCACAGAAAGCAACTTGTCAGGAGCGAATTTAACTGGAGTAAATTTAGAAGCCGCTAGGTTTAATCGTGCCGATTTGACAGGTGCTAATTTAACAGGCGCTAATTTAACAGGCGCTAATTTGATTAATGCAAACTTGGCTGGAGCAAAGTTAATAGGAGCTAACTTAAGAGGCGCATCTTTGACAGGAGCAAACCTTGCAGGAGCTTTCCTTTCACTAAAGACTTTGGGTGTTAGAACAATAGAAGAAGCTGAAGCTATTTTAAAAGAGGCTAACGCAGTTAATTATCACTTAATAAATTGGGAGAAAAATCCATCAACTAATCCCAGCTCAGTAGAAACTGGTGTTGGTAACCGTGAATTTCAAAGAATAGATGGAAGCGGGCATCGTTACAGCGGACGTGATCTCTCTGGAGAAAACATTGACAATCTTGAATCAATATTAAAAAGCGGAGTATCTTATTTCTTTCAAGCTAATTGGAAAGGTCTTAATTTAACTAGTGCAAATTTTCCTGTGGGTGCTGTACTTAGAGAAGGCAACTTCAACGGAGTTAATTTCTCTGGTGCAACTTTAATAGGAGTAGATCTCAGTAAGGCTAATTTAACTGGTGCTAATTTTGAGCATGCTAGATTGATTAATGCAAGCTTAGAAGGCGCAGACTTAACAGGATCAAACTTAAAAAATACACTTTTAGCGGGAGCTGACTTTACAGGAGCAACCCTTCAACCAGAGACTTTGGGTGCTCAAACAAAAGAACAAGCTATAGCTATTTTAAACAAGGCTGGAGCAGTTAATTATCACTTAATAAATTGGAGCTAATAAGCTGGCTTAATTGATTTTATCAAGCTGGGAAATTTGCAAAAGGGCTTCTTTAATTTCGGCAATTTCGTTTTCGGCAAGTTTAATATTTTGCTTTAATTCTTCTTTAGCTTCTTCTGAAGCCTTTTGCAAGAAAACAAGAAATCGGCTTAAAACCTTAATTGCAAATTGAGCTTAAAGTATAATTCTCCATTTTTTTCTAAATACAATTGTCCAAATCTGTGTCTGGTACTT
>CANLTT010000093.1 GCA_947494115.1 Candidatus Caenarcanales bacterium | reverse complement strand
GATCAGGCTTTTAAGCAGCTTATTAATTTAGATCCGTCAGGTTATTTTGAACACTTTTTTAAAATTATATATAGATCCTTTTAGTCTGGGTTTGCTATATCATTTTTTGATTTCATCGAAGCCCAAAATTGTATGACTCCATTTTGATTTGGTTTCATGAAACGGGTTTCTGCTGTAATTTTAGGAAAAGAGTCCTCCTAAGTAGAAATTTGAGGATTTATTCTTGCAATGTCTAAATTCATAAAATAAATATTATTGGTGTGTATTAATGATTTAAAGCATTTCTATTAGCAATTTGTTAAGGTGTTTATTATTTTTTTTTTAAGATTTGCTTTTGTTTGATGTTGATAGCTTTAAGAAATTATTTTATCTCAAAAGCTCGGTATTTAATCGGCTAATTACTTCTAATCTATCCAACTTCCCAAATTAGAGCAGGCAATCTACTTAAGACAATCTCTAGAGTAAAAAAACCGCTTAAAAACGGAGTCTAACCGTCTTAAAGCGACTTTTGGCGTTTTTGTTGCGATTTACCACCGTTTTTTAGACGATTTTCAAATTAATAAAAATTTCTTTGAAGAACTTCATTAATGCAAGGCTTAAGTATATAATTAGGCTTAGGTCGCATCACAGGTTAGAACGTCCGTTTACAGTTTGTGATAAAAGTTAAAATGAATAATAATAAATTTGTGTCTTATATTCGTGTTTCTACTGATAAACAGGGCGATTCAAGACTTGGAATAGAAGCCCAACAAAGAATCAACCGAAATTATATTAAAAGTATTAACGGTGAATTGATCAAAGAAGCGATTGAAATTGAAACTGGAACCAATAAAACCCGTATTAGCATTAAAGAAGCTTTGACTTTTGAAATTCTTTTTAAAAAACGACCAATATTAAGAGAATTAATTGAATATTGCCAGCAAGAAAATGCCACTTTGATTGTTAAAGATTTGTCTAGACTCGGCCGAAACCTGCTTTTAATCAATTATCTTATGCAATCTCGTATTAATTTTATTTGTTCTGATGCTCCTTCTGATTCTCCTTTTATCTTGCAAATTAAAGCGGCTGTTTATGAAGAAGAAGCTCGTTTAATTTCTCGGCGTACAACCGAAGCTCTTCAATCTAAAAAGGCGAGAGGTGAAAAACTTGGCAACCCAGAAGCTTTAAAAGGCCACCGCAAACAACAAGCTGAGTGTAAGAAAAAAGAAGCTATTGAGTATTACAAACCACTTTTATTACGAATTTTGCGCTTAAGAAAAAAAGGGTTCAGTTTAAGCAAAATTGCCGAAGAATTAAATTTAGATGGTTTAAGAAGCAGAACTGGGAAAAATTTTCATCCGATGATTATTAAAAGAATTATTGAACGAAATGAAAACGAAATAAGTGCTCGAAGCTCTAAGGGCATTTAAAGCCAACTTTTGTATTTCCTTCGGAAGCATATTCAAAGTTTAAGTTTTGTAATTCGCAAATTAATTTTAGGATCAAAACCGTTGAAGAAGTATTTTCTGGATCGTGTTTTATTTTATTAACATTAATGCGACCACTTGAATAATCAGCTGATGGAGACCATACTTCAATTAAGTCTTTAAAAAAAACAGTTTCACCTTTTTTATAATCTCGGCCACGCGAAAAATAATTAATAGCTTCGATAATTGGTTTTTTACAATAACTAATAAACGAACCTTTAGTTAATTGATAATAAGCCATTTCGCAAGCATTTTCGATTTTTCCTTCACCTGTCAAAAGCATATGTCTAATTTTTCTATCATATTTTTTTTGCAGGTTTTCTAAACTGTTTTGTTCTTTGGTTGCTTTTAAAAGGTTAAACATTTTTTTAATTCTTTTGGTACTTAATTATTAAATAATGGATTAATATTAAAACCAAATTATCTTATGCTCGGGCTTACAGACAACTTACAGACTAAGGCACAGAAATTGTATAAGTTACTGAACTTTTTTTTAGGCCAGCATTAATCAAAAGCTCTTCCGTTGCGACATCTGATTCAAGAATTTCTATTTTTAAGGAAATATTCCCGATATTATTGATGCGGCTATTAGCTTCAGAGAGTAAAACTTGAACCATTTCTTTGAAAATAGAAAGCTTTTTATCTTTTGGCCTTAAATAAAATTCTTCAATGGTTAAACTATATTTGTGCTGATAATAGCTGGGTAATTCTTCGAGGCGACCAATTAAAAACCCCGACAGACCATTATCTTGCAAGTCGCAAAGCAATAAAAATTTGTTTTTGTCTTTCAATAAATCAATGGCATATTCAGCCCAAGCTTCCGAGGCCTTTCCTTTCCAATTCCACCTCACGGGGTCGAAGAAGTAGCGCATAGTTGCCGAATTTGCCCAAAGTTCAATAATCGCCTTTATGTCGCTTGATTGTGCTAAACGAATATGTGGCATAAAATTACCAGGAAAACTAATCACTTTTGCTTCGGGTGAATCAGTTGGAAAATCTAAATTTAAGCTTAAGCAAGTTTTACTCATTTTTTTTATTGCTTGATTTAATTTTGATCATACAAAGTCTAAAATAAGAATTAATTAAGATGTCATTTAAATATCGTTTAGAAAGGGTTTTAAATTTAAGAGAGCAAGAATTAGACAAAGTAAAAGCCAAATTTCAGGAAGCGGCCAGTAATATTCAGAAAGTTCAGACTAAAATTCAGCAAAACAAATTAGATCAAGCCCATCTACAAGCCGACTTAAGTAAAGGTGTTTCGGGGGCTTTGGTGGCAATTTATGCAAATAGGGCAAATTACCTAAAAAATCGCCACGAAACTTTGGAACAAGAACTAATACAAGCCAAAGAACAACTTGAAATTGTTAAACAAGAATTGCTTGAGGCTCAACAAAAGATGGAAGCTTTAACAAAACATAAAAAAAAACAAAAAGCCGAATATGAAAAAGCCGAATTAAAACAAGAAGAAAATATGTTAAACGAATTGGCTCTGATAATGCGGCGAATGAAAGAAGACGAAAATGCTCAAGAATGAAAAAATCACAAATACAAAACTACTAGAAAAACCAGAGCCAGCTCTAGAAAACAAAAAACCTTCCGAAAAAAGCAAATATTCATTCCAAGAAGAATTAAAAAACTTGCAAAAAAATAAAGAAAAAGAACTTAACTTAAAAGAAGAAAACCAAGACCTAGAAACAGATTTGAGCCAACTTTTATTTTCGGGTAATTTGCCTTATTTTTTCAATTTAACTGAATTTAAACCCGAAGAAAAAATTAATTATCAAAGCAGTTTTATTTTGCCAAATCCAGAAGAAAATGCTTTAAGCCCTGACCAAGAGCCAATTGTAAACTTCGATAAAGAAAAACTCAAAGTTTCGATTGAATTTCCAAACCCCGAACTTTCAGCCGATTTACAAAGCATAAATATTGAATACGATCCAGTTTCTCAAAGCATTATGGCCGAAATGATAACTTCTAAAGAGGCTGTTCAAATTTTGCAAAACCAAGCTAATCAACTTGAAAATCAATTGGCCAAACACAATTTAAAACTCAAAAGCCTCAAAATAAGCCCAAGCCAAGGCAATGAACAAAAACAACAAAAACAAAAAGGAAAGCGCAGAGAGCAATAAATTTTAAACTTCTTCGACAATTTGCCCCTGAATTACTGGAATACGCTCTAAATGGGCACAAAGTTTATTAACCGCATTCAAATAAGCTTTAGCGGAAGCCACCAAAATATCAGTGTTTGCCGCATGGCCATTATAAATTTTGTTTTGGTGTTTTATTCTAATGGTTACTTCACCCTGAGCATCAATGCCTTCAGTGATAGATTGCACCGAAAATTCAATTAATTCATTTGGAATATTTACTAATTCTTTAATGGCCTGATAAACCGCATCAACTGGGCCCGTTCCTAAAGCGGAGGTTTTTAGAGAAGTATTTGTTTTTAAATCTTTCAACTCAACTGAGGCTGTAGGCAAGCCAGAACCGCAAGCAACTTGTAAACGTTCTAGGGCAAAAAAGGTTTCGGTAACTGACTCTCTTTGTTTTTCATCGACAATCGAAATTAAATCCTTGTCGCTGACTTGCTTCTTTTTATCGGCTAATTCTTTAAATTTTATATAAGCTGAATCTAATTCTTGAGTTTCTAATTGATAACCTAATTCGGCTAAACGGCTTTTGAGAGCGTGTTTGCCGGAGCGAGGCCCAAGAGGAAGACGATTTGTTTTAAAGCCAACTTGCTCTGGATCAATGATTTCATATGTACTTTTATTTTTTAAAACACCATCTTGGTGAATTCCAGATTCATGCGCAAAGGCATTAGCACCGACAATTGCCTTGTTTTTTTGAACAGCAAAACCAGTTAAATTACTCACTAAGTGGCTTGTGCGGGCGATTTCAACTGTATTAATCTGCGAGTAAAGCCCAAAATGTTTTTCTCGGGTTTTTAAAATCATGACAATTTCTTCTAAGGCGCAATTACCAGCTCTTTCACCAAGGCCATTAATAGTGCATTCTACTTGACGAGCACCATGGCTTAAAGCCGCCAAAGAATTTGCAGTTGCCAGTCCAAGGTCATTATGACAATGCACCGAAATAATTGCCGAATTTATATTAGGAACATTTTGTTTAATTGACTTGATTAATGAGCCAAACTCAAAGGGCGTAATATAACCAACAGTGTCTGGAATATTAACAGTAGTTGCTCCCGCTTCGATTACGGCTTGCAAAATTTCAAACAAAAACTGCGGATTAGAGCGGCCAGCGTCCTCGGGTGAAAACTCAATATCTTCGGTAAAAGACTTTGCAAATTTAACCATTTCAACCGCTTTTTCGAGGCATTGTTTTTTGGTTAATTTGAGTTTGTGCTCTAGGTGAATATCTGAGGTACCAATAAAAGTATGAATACGTTTTTTCTCGGCTGGCTCTAAAGACTGAGCGGCTTTTTCAATATCGGCTTTATTGGCTCTGGCTAAACCGCAAATAATAGAGCCTTTAACTTCTTGGGCAATTTGTTTAACAGCCTCAAAATCACCTTGACTAGAATAAGGAAAACCAGCCTCAATAATATCAACGCCCAAACGGGCTAAAGAATGAGCTATTTGCAATTTTTCGGCTTGGTTTAAGCTTGCACCAGGCGATTGTTCACCATCACGCAAGGTTGTATCAAAAATTAAAACTTTATTTTCACTTTTCATTTTGGCAATTTAATTTAGGGGAGACACAAGAAAAAAGTTTTTGGTTTCACCCCTAATTTGCTCTAAAGCAGGAATGAAACCTAGCTAAGCCCAGATTTAACAAATTGTCTGAGAGCATCTCGGTTTAATGCACCTACTTCAACTTTTAAAGGTTTGCCATCTTTGAATAAAGCTAAGGTTGGTATGCCACTAATGCGATAAGTTTGGGCTGTATGAGGATTTTCGTCTGTATTTAGTTTTACAAATTTTACATCATTAAATTCTTTAGCCATTTCATCAATCAAAGGTGCAACTTGTTTGCAAGGACCACACCAAGGTGCCCAAAAATCAACTAAAACTAATTCTTTAGCATCTAAAACATCAGCCTGAAATGTGCTATCAGAGGTTTGTGCAACGCTTGCCATAATTATTTTGACCTTTTATAAAAACAGTATTTTGATTATGCCACACAAAATTCAATCTGCACAGGGTTATTTTAAAGTCTTTCTACTCCAGACCAAGGTAAAAAACAGTTTATAACAGGCTCAGTTCCCGATTTAACGAGCTTGCTCTTCTTTTTATCAAAATCCTCCCCACATCTCTAGGTTTGGAATAAGTTGTAAAGAAAAACAAAATGAAGAATAACTTCTCACACTTTACATCTTTTGTTATTTTGATTTAAGTATTAAAAACAAATCATCAATTCAACTAAGCCGTCTCTCTTTTTTTACAGGCTATCAATCAGATTGCAGAATTTGAAGATTTAATTCATGAGAGAACTGAACCAGACAGGGGTAAAAATATATTTAGTTGTATTAAAAGATTGGTATATTTCAACAAATCATGCTCCAGAATTGGTCTGGCATAGATTAGTTTGAAATTTAAAATTTATCTAATTTGACCACTTCCTTTAATCAAATATTTATAAGTTGTAAGTTCTTTTGGACCAATAGAGCCGCGCGCATGCAATTTTTGGGTACTTATGCCAATTTCTGCACCAAAGCCAAATTCTTCGCCGTCAGTAAAGCGAGTTGAAGCATTAACATAAACACAAGCCGAATCAATCATTTTGCAAAACAAATCGGCTTCTTTTGAGTCTTCCGTAATTATTGAATCAGAATGATGAGTTCCAAATTTGTTTATATGTTCAATTGCTTCTTCTACACCAGCAACCACTTTAATTCCCAAGATCAAATCTAAATATTCTTTTGTCCAATCGGTATTTTCTTCAAAAGTTTCATTAAAAGGCACAATATTTTTATCGGCTTTAATTAAAACACCATGCTCCAGACAAGGCTCCAAAAGTTTATTTATAATTTCGGGTTTACATAAATCTTTGTGAATTAAAACTGTCTCTAAAGAATTACAAACGCTTGGTCTTTGGGTTTTGGCATTAAAAATAATTTTTTGGGCTTTTTCTAAATTGGCTAAAGCCGAAACATAAACATGACAAACGCCACCACCAGCTCCCAAAACTGGAACTTTAGAATATTGATTAACTAATTTTTTTAAACTTTCGCCACCTCGAGGAATAACTAAATCTAAAGCTGTATGCGAAATTAATTCAATTGACTCTTCTGAAGACAATTCTGGAAAAAAACTAATTGTATTTTGGAGTTTATATTTTTCTAAAACTTTTTCGATAAGTTCAGCTAAAGCCAAATTTGTAAGCTTAGTTTGACGACTACCTTTTAAAATAGCCGAATTACCAGTTTTCAAAGCCAAACCAACCGTATCAGTTGTAACATTTGGCCGAGCTTCATAAATCACCAAAATTACGCCAATTGGTACGGCAACCTTTTGAAAAATCAAACCATTTATATGTTTCCATTGGAGGGTATTTTCCAAAGGATCTGGTAAATTAATAATTTTTTCTAAGCCTGCAATCATGGCTTCTAATCTGGTCAAAGTTAAAGTTAAACGGTCTTGTAAAGCAATAGTCAAACTACTGGCATTTTGAAGATCTTTTTGATTTGCTTCTAGAATTTCTTTTTGATTTGCTCTTAAAGAATTTGCAATATCAAAAATTATCTTACACCTTTCCGAATGGCTTAAAGCCACTAATTTAGGCCAAGCCACTTTGGTTTTATAAACACAATCAGAAATATTTAGCATAGTAAAAAAATATTATCATTAATACCTGCAACTGTGATTTTTATAATCAAATGAATACTATAATTTTCATATCAAAAACCGCTCTCTAAAAAAATTATATAATCTTTCCGCCCTGAAAGAGTTTGATTTTTGAGAGTATTAAATCTTTATGATTATCAAAAACTTATCCTTGCTTTGTTCAAACTCTTTACAATATTTAAAATCATTATCACAAGTTACTAATCCATCGACAGAGTCAATAGATAAAACAAAATTTGCAATCATTGCATCACCATAGCAAACCCAGACTAAAAGGATCTATGTATAATTTTAAAAAAGTGTTCAAAATAACCTGACGGATCTAAATTAATAAGCTGCTTAAAAGCCTGATCAATAGCTTCTACCGTAGAATC
>CANLTT010000092.1 GCA_947494115.1 Candidatus Caenarcanales bacterium | reverse complement strand
CTTCTTTTTTGCTTTGCTGGGCTTCCGTATTCACGGTTCAACTTTACCCAATCTTGCACTGCGCTCACCGAGACCTCAAATCTTTCACTAACTTCATTTTGGGTCATTCCCTCTTCAAGAGCCTGAACTACCCTCTTTCTTAAATCCATTGAATATGCCATTCCTTTATTATACTGCTTTGTTTATGGGGAACGCTATAGACTGACTTTTTTAAAGATTGGCTATGGCTAAATTATGCTGGCCTTAAAGAAGAAAAATTGTTTGTTTTGATGAAAAAAGTTGTTTCAGAGTTTATTAAAAAATAGCCTTTTAGAAGTTTAAAGCTAATTTACTCACGATAAACCGATAATATATTCAAATTTGTGCGCTCTCTGAGGGTGTTTTGAATGGTTTCAGCTTCTTCTTTTGTTACAACTTTTAAAGTTCTTGTGGTGTAACTGCGATTTTCGGTATGATTTCCACGACTATCTCTGTTCCACTCAATTGGATAAGGCCTTAAAGGTGTGTTTAACTGCACTGTATCTGGCTGTATTTCTTTCAGCAATATTGCTAAATCTTCTAATTGGTTTAAATTGACTGGCATAAACATCATCTGCACATCGAGTTTGCCTTTATAAACAGCTTTAAAAGCCTTAATGCCCGCTATAATACTTTCTAAACTTACACCATCGGCGGGACGATTCATTTGTTGCAAAGTTTTATTATTACTCGCATCAAGCTTTACAATCACCCGATCCATAATCTGTAGGTTTTCTTGAACTTCTGGCAAATGTAATAGGGTAGAGTTTGTAAGACACAAAAGCGGAATTTGCGGCTTAAGTATTTTTATTTGCTCGGCTATTTCTTTTAAATTGAGAGCTAAGGTTGGTTCACCGCTTCCAGAGAAAGTAATTACTTCAAAAGGTTTGTCCAGAAATTCTTTAAAATCGGTTATTACTTTTTCGGTTGGTACATAAATTTTGCGCTCGGTTGTAATTTTTTGAATATTTCCGAGTTGGCAATAAATGCAATTAAAAGAGCAGGTGGAAATTTCAAAAATGGGGTCAAGGCCTAAAGACGAACCAAAACGCCAAGAATGTACAGGACCATAAACAGTTTTTTGATTTTCGCTCATTATTGACTGAAACCCCCTAGACAGTTTTGCGGGGGTTTTTTAAGTTTTTAATTCAACTTACTGTTGTGCGCTAGTTGTTTGAGCTTTAGCTTGATTTGTTTTTTGAAACCAATTAGTCAATTCGGTGGAATCAAGATAATTATCGGTATTAGTGTCAGCTGTTTTGAATCTTTTTACACGAAAATTCAAATTAACTTCATTTTTAGCCAATTTGCCATCTTTGTTGAGGTCATTTTTTTGCAATAAATTAGCGGCCGCTTCTTCAGGAGAAAGTTGTTGTGTAGCTTCTTGATTTTCGTTTTTCTTACTGCCAAAAGCAAAAGCCTGTCCAGTAACTAAAAGAATTAAAGCCAAAGATAAAAGATTTTTCATTTTTCACAAAAGTATCAGGAAATTTAATACTAACAAATATTTAACCTAAAGCCTTGAATTTTTTTTGAAATTTATGAAAGTTATCGAATTTATTCAAGAAATCGCTTTGGGTTATAATAGGCTTCATTAAGACTGAAAATAAATTAATTTCAAATGATTAAACAAGCTTTTTCTTTAAATAACTCTCTCTCAGAGACAGATTCAGAGATTTTTGAAATTGTACAACAAGAATTAAATCGCCAACAAACTCATTTAGAACTTATTGCCAGCGAAAATATTGTCAGCAAAGCTGTTATGGAAGCGCAAGGCTCGGCTTTAACCAATAAATATGCCGAAGGTTTGCCGGGTAAACGTTATTATGGCGGTTGCCAATTTGTGGACAAAGCCGAAAGTTTGGCAATTGAAAGAGCAAAACAATTATTTGGCGCAGATCATGCAAATGTACAACCTCATTCGGGGGCGCAAGCCAATTTTGCCGTATTTTTAGCCATGCTAACACCAAACGATACTGTTCTTGGAATGAGCTTAGACCAAGGTGGACATCTTACTCACGGCTCTCCAGTTAATGTTTCGGGCAAGTGGTTTAATATTGTAAGCTATGGCGTTGATACAGCGGGTTGGCTTGATTATGCTAATTTAAAAGAACAAGCTCACAAACATAAACCAAAGCTTATTATAGCGGGAGCTAGTGCCTATCCTCGTCAAATTGATTTTGCTAAATTTAGAGAAATTGCCGATGAAATAGGGGCTTATCTTTTGGTTGATATGGCTCATATTGCTGGTTTAGTGGCCGCTGGCGAGCATCCAAGCCCAGTTCCATATGCCGATTTTGTAACTACAACCACCCATAAAACCCTCAGAGGGCCTAGAGGCGGCTTAATTTTGTGCAAGCAAGAATATGCTAAAGCGATAGACTCAGCGGTTTTCCCTGGTAGCCAAGGCGGACCTTTAATGCACGTAATTGCGGCCAAGGCAGTTGCTCTAAAAGAGGCTTTGCAAGATGATTTTAAAACTTACCAAAAACAAATTGTCCAAAATGCTCAAGCTTTGGCTGAAAGTTTAATTAATAATGGCGTGCAATTGGTTAGTGGCGGCACAGACAATCATTTAATGATGATCAATTTAGTTCCTTTTGGTTTAAGCGGTAAAGAAGCCGAATCTATTTTAGATAAAGTTGGTATTACCGCCAATAAAAATGCCATTCCCAATGATCCACAAAAACCTTGGATTACAAGCGGCATTAGATTAGGCACACCAGCTTGCACAACTAGAGGCTTTAAACAGGCAGAATTTGAAAAACTTGGACAAGTAATTGCGTTAGTGCTTAAAAACCCGCAAGAACAAAGCCAACTTGATTTATGCAGTCAAGAAATTAAAAATCTTTGCCAAAAATTCCCAATTTATCAATAAGCTTTAATAAGTTACAAAATAAGAATTACAAGCATAATCAACTAATTCTTTGGTTAATTCAAAAGGTGGCTTTATTCGTTTGAAGCGGCATTTATCGATTACTTTTGCTAAAACATCTCTGGGGTCGCAGGCCCTAAGTGGGCGAGAAGCTTTAAAATAATACTTTTGAATAAAATAATCTAAAACTTCATCGCTCCAGTTTATATTGGCTTTGTCAGCTTCATTTGCAAAAATTTGGCAATAAGTCTCTAAAGACGGATAATCAACTTTGATTTTATAAGCCAAGCGTCTTAAAAAGGCATCATCCACTAATTGTTTAGGGTCAAGATTGGTTGAAAATACTGTAAACACTCTAAAAGGAATGCTAACTTGTTGTCCAGTTTTAAGATTTAGAATATCAGTTTCCTTTTCTAGAGGAATAATCCAGCGATTTAAAAGTATTTCGGGGTTTTCTTTTTGGCGGCCAAAATCATCAACCACAAAAACACCGCCATTGGCTTTAATGGTTGAAGGAAACTGATAACTTGGACCACTTGGGTCATACTGCAAATCGGATGAAGCAACCGTAAATTCTGGGCCGACCACAATGCAAGGTCTTTGAATTTCAATCCAGCGAGCATCTTTTGCGGCATCAATTGCTGGATAAACACCAGGCACAACACTTTTATCGGTGGCTTGGTGCAAGAAAAAATCAAAAAAGCGCACGGGAATACCCTGAATATTAACCGCATATGGAATCATAATACTATCGCCATAACAGCGAGTAATACGTTCTGCAATGCTGGTTTTACCTGTACCGGGCGGGCCATATACAAAAATAGACTTGCCTGCAATAATCGCTGGGCCAATTTGTTCAACCGCTGATTCGCTCAAAATAAGGTCTTTATAAGCGGCTCTCAATTCATCTTCCGTAAAGTCTAAGGTTTTATATTTGCTCACAGCCAAAACATAATCTTCTAAAGAAACTGGAGCAGGACCTACATAATTAGAAACTTTTAAAACTTCTTCAGCGCGCTTATAGCCAGCACTTGTTAGGCGATACATTTTATTATGACCACCCAAACCAGTGCTACCCATTACTTCTAAAAACTTTTCTTCGGAAAGCTTCATCAAAAGGGGGTCAATTATACTATGTAAAGGTAATCTAATTTTTTGCGCTAATTCTTTGCCAGTGGCACTACTTTGATAAAATAAACATTTCAGTAAAAGGTCTTGGAGAGCAATTTGATTAATTCCAGTTTCTTTTAAATTGCTAGGTGGCGCAAAAAAATCTTGTTCTTTGGTGGGAATAACCGAATTGTTTGAAGATAAAATTGGCTCTACTGCTGGTTCAGAAGGCCTTAGCAGATTAGTAAAAGATTGTTCTGGCAAAGAATTTATCGGCTGATTTAAAACCAATTCTTCTGGCGGGAATTCATCAAGAGGGTCTTCTTCGACAATTTCTTGCTCCGCTGGTTTATTTGATATTTGTTTAAGTAAATCTCGGAAATCCATATTTCATTTTAAATTAAAACTAAATAGGTTTTTCCCAAATTAAAGCAAATTTATTCTTATTCTTAAGTCAAATATGGGTGATTATATTTAACTAAGTAAAAAATTAAAATTACAATCATAAATTTTTTTTAAAACTACCAATCATAGAGCTTTTAACCGCTGTGTCTATGGGCTCACCACCTTCTCTCAGTTCCCTATAAGCATCATATTCTAAAGTATTTGCAGTAAGTCCATATCCTGGTCTAGAGCTCCACCAAGAATTGTTTATGGATATATCTACTGCTATATACCTTAATTTTGTTTTCTTTGCGGCCTGTTCAATAGCCTCTAAAAAACTTTTTCCATATCCTTTTCGTTGCCATGTGTCTTCTATTTCAAAGTTATATACAATTAAACCTTCTAAACCTTCATCTAAAGACAAACCTCCCCAACAAATAGAATCTTCTTCCGTTTTAAGCTCTACTTCAAAGCTCCCTGTTTCATGAATTCTAGAATAAACGCTACTATTTGGAAATGTTTCTTGAAACTTCTTTAATTCCTTACAAAAAGTCTCTGCAAAACATTTTAGAATTCGGGGGTTTTGCCCTTTTTTGGAGCTTAAAGAATGACAAACTTGGGTAATTCCAGCTTTACGAAGGATTTCAAGTTCTTCGGCAGTTAATTCAATTCCAGACTCTCGGGGTATTTCGACTACTTCTGCTCCTTGGTTAGTAGCTTTATGAAATATTTGTGGAATTATTGTAAAAATCATAAAAATTCAACCCAACTTGCTGTTTTACATATTAACAGGTAAACATTTGGCGGGGTGAAAATCTTTTTCTTCTAAGTATTTAAGAGATCTTGTGTGATTATCTAAAATTCCTTGTTCTTTGTTGGGAATAACTGAATTTCATTTTAAATTAAAACTAAATAGGTTTTTCCCAGCTAGATAAATACTTAAACTTCGGGGTTTAATCTAAGCTTTTATTATTGCCCAAAATGGTGGTTGCCGCCAAAACTCGAGGCACATAATTACGGGTTTCATTCGGTAAATAACGGCTAACTTCCCAAAAGTCCTTGTTTCCATTAGACATATTTATAGCTTGCTGAACTCTGGTGTCGCCAGCATTATAAGCCGCAACTGCTAAAAGCCAGTCTCCGAAGCGGCCATGCAATTTTTTAAGATATTTAGCGGCGGCCTTGGTTGATTTAATCGGATCTAAAAAATCTTCATTTGTATTTAAGCCAAAACTACGGCCAGTTGAAGGTATAAATTGCCACATTCCTCTTGCACCCGCTGGAGAAACCGCCGATGGATTAAAAGTGCTTTCGACAAAACCAATTGAAATAAGCTCTACTGGCACCCCTTCGGCTTGAAAGATTTTTTGGAAAATATTTTGATAATACCCTAATCTTTGTTTTGCAGTGCTAACTCTGGAATTGCCCTTAGAATGAAGTTGATTAATTGAAACTAAAACTTGCGGTCTACGCAAAGCCTCGGCCAAGCAAACGCTTAATTCTGAAGTTTGTAAACCAGCGGTTGGGTCAGAAAGAAAAATATTATTTAGGTTTTTGTTTTTCTTGGAGCGCATTTCGCTAAAAGCTTTGCTGACATCACCAGAAGAACTTATAGAGCTTGGCTGGACTAAAGGATTAAAGCCTTCAGGCGAAATATTTTGTGGAATCGTGCCATTTGAATCCATCAAAACCATTTCATCGCCCATTAAGACTTCTACTTCAGTAGCCTTAACAGGAAGAGCATTAATTGCTAAAAAACAAGGAGTCAAAAGACTCGAACTTAAAAATAAAAAAGTAAAACAAGCTTTAAAAAAAGACATTAATTCAGTCATAAATTGGGGTAGCTCATAAGACGATGAAAAAGCAAATCAGTTCCAGCGTCTTCTATAGCGTCTATTAGACCGTTTTACACAAATCTAGTCGGCTATATTAGCTTTTCATCGGCAAAGTCGGACCAAATCATTTCTCGCTTGCCAATTAAAACTGTATCTCCCGTTTTTATACCACAATTTGTCAGCTCTTCAAATATATTGACTTTTTTGAGTTGTTTGAATAAATGCTCAACCGAATCTCTATTCTGAAAATCAGTAACACGCATTAAGCCTTCCACAAGCTCACTTTCGATTCTATAAAAGCCTTTTCTTTGGTCAAATTTCAGCACAAAATTTTCGGTATTCTTAATATTTTCTTTATTTTCTTCAGCTGGAAATTCTTTGATTTCTTCGGGTTGAATTTGGCTTAAAATTTGCTTTAATGCTTCTAAGCCTTGTCCAGTAGCCGCAGAAACAAATAAAGCCTTCGGGAAAATTTGCTTGAGTTCTTCTAATTGTTCGGGCAAAAGAGCGTCAATTTTATTTAAGGCAATAATTTCTTGTTTTTGTAAAATCTCTTCATTATAAGCGGCTAATTCTTTACGCACAATTTGATAATTTTCTTGTGGATCGTCGCTTAGGCTGTCTATAAGATGGATTAAAACCTTGGTTCTTTCAATATGTCTTAAAAAATGAAAACCTAAACCTTTGCCTTCGGCCGCTCCTTCGATTAAGCCGGGGATATCAGCAATAGTCAGAGATTTATTATCATGCAATTTGACAATTCCCAAATTAGGCGTAATCGTTGTAAAAGGATAATCTCCAATTTTGGCTTTGCAAGCAGACAAATGAGAAATTAAAGTCGATTTTCCAGCATTCGGCAAGCCAATAATGCCAATATGCGCTACTAATTTTAATTCGAGCTTGAGTTTTGTCTTTAAGCCAGCCTGCCCCGGTTCACAAAAATGCGGAGCCTGTCTAATTGAATTAGCAAAATGTTGGTTTCCACGCCCACCACGCCCGCCACGAGCTACTAAAAGTCTTTGACCATCTTTACTTAAATCACCAATTAAAATTTCTTCCTCGGCTTCATCGGCGATTTCATAAATCACGGTTCCTACTGGCACTTTAATAATTAAGTCTTCGGCAGATTTTCCGCTTCGGCGTGCTGACTCACCATTAGCTCCATTTCCTGCTTCAAATTCATGCCTAAATCTAAAATCAAGCAAAGTATTTAAGCTATTGGTTGCTTCGAGCCAAACAGAGCCACCCCGCCCACCATCACCGCCGTAAGGGCCACCATATGGTTCGTATTTTTCTCTGCGCCAAGCAACTTTACCATCCCCGCCACGACCAGCTTGTACTTTAATTTTTACTAAATCAATAAATTTATTCATATACTTCATTTTAACCTAAGAAGCTGTCTGAAAAAAAGTAGAAACTGAGATAAATTAAAGTTAGAGTCGTCAAAACAAACTAACAATGAATTATCCCAGCGATATTAATAATAAACAATTTCTGTTAATTAAAAAGTATTTTGTG
>CANLTT010000091.1 GCA_947494115.1 Candidatus Caenarcanales bacterium | reverse complement strand
TTTTGCATTGCACAATCTAATTGCTTCTTCTTTAAATTCTTTTTCGTATTTAGACATAAATTGAACTCCTTTTAATTATTGACTTGTTCTTCGTTCAATTTGTCCCCTTTTTCGGATCAACTTCACTTTCTCTCTCGTGGTGTTGCTGATGGTGTTGCTGGTGCTGTTTTTAATTAAACAAAAAACTGGCTTGAGTTTGGTTCTACAATTTATTCAAGCCAGTTTGAAATTTATTTTTAGCCTTTTAATGCTTGTTCAAAGCGCAAATTAATATTTTCCCAATTGATAACGCTAAAAATATTTTGAACATATTCAGCGCGGCGATTTTGGTATTTTAAATAATAAGCGTGCTCCCAAACATCAATTCCAAGCAAAGGAGTATTGCCGTGTAAGAGAGGACTATTTTGATTTGGTGTGCTTTCAACCACTAATTCTTTATTGACATTAATCGAAAGCCAAGCCCAGCCGCTTCCGAAGGTGGCAATTGCCGCTTTAGAAAGTTTATCTTTGAAGCCGTCCAAATTACCAAAATATTTATCAATTTCACCGGATAACTCTTTAGATGGATTACCAGTTTTTGGTCCTAAAACATCCCAGAATAAACAATGATTAGCGTGGCCACCACCGTGATTACGAATAATATTGCTAATTGCTTCTGGAACTTCCTTAAAATTTTTGAGAATTTCTTCTACGCTTTTTTGCGCCAAACTTGGGTTTTCTTTAATTGCATTATTTAGGTTGGTAATATAGGTTTGATGATGCTTTGTATAATGTAATTCCATGGTTTTAGCGTCGATATAAGGCTCTAGCGCATCATATGCATATTGCATTTTGGGAAGATAAAATTCTTGTTTTTCATTCACAATATTCTCTAAACTAGCGGTCTGACTTGACATTTGGTTTCTCCTTTTAATAGTAATTTCATTCAAAGCTTAACAGTTTATGGGTTTAAGGAAAAGATTTTTTACTGAAGAGCCATTTAATTTAAGTTTAATAACAAAAGTCTATACTTTTTATATAAAGCAAAATGTAGGTAATAATCAAACTTTATTTCATGAGATAGGACACAATATTCAGACAAAATTTAAAATTAAAGATTCCGACTGGAAAAAAGTTAAAGATTCTGACGGCAATTCGATGTCTAGTTATGGAGACGCTACCGAGGGTGAAGACCTTGCTGAAGCATTTGCTAAATTTGCGCAAGCCAAGCTTAATAAAGATTCGCTTAAAGAGCTTGAAGATTTTAAAAAGGAATATCCAAATCGTTATGAAGTATTAAATAAAATTTGGAATAATCAATACAATAGCGGTTTTATGAGTTGGCTTTTTTGAAACTTTTTTTATTGAGTTGTACTGAATTTCTGAGCTAAGCTCTTTTAATCGGGAAATTGGCTTATTGTAAATTGTTTTTTACTTTGATCTTGGCTTGAATTATTTAAAACATAGCTTAAAAACTCTGTACAATATGAAATACGTAGTTTTCTCAAAAATAAATGCCAAATTGTTATATTGAAACTCTCGGTTGCCAAATGAATAAAGCCGATTCAGAGCGGATGTTAGGTTTATTATCCGAATTAAATTATCAAGAAACTAGCAATTTGGAAGATGCCGATTTGATGATTTTAAATACTTGCACTATCCGTGAAGGAGCGTCTGATAAGGCTTATAGTTATTTAGGTCGTTGGAATTTAATAAAACAAAAACGCCCAAATTCACTGATTGCTTTGGCTGGTTGTTTGGCTCAAGAAAAGGGCGAGGCCATTCAAAAGCATTTTCCGTTTATTGATGTAGTTTTTGGTACGCATAATTTACACCGTTTACCCGATTTGCTTTTAAATGCTCAAAAAACGGGCGAACGTCAATGTGAGCTTTTTGAAAATTTACCCGAAGAAATACCCGAAACGCCCATTATAAGGCAAACTAAAGTTACCGCTTGGGTAAATATCATTTTGGGCTGTAATTTTAATTGTACTTATTGCATTGTGCCTCAGGTTCGTGGCCGTGAAAAAAGCCGTTCCCCCGAATTTATCAAACAAGAAATCGAACAATTGGTTGCCGAAGGCTTTAAAGAAATAACTTTACTCGGGCAAAATGTAACCGCATATGGCCTTGATTTTGGCGATCAGCGTAATTTGGCTTGGCTTTTGCGTTATATTCACGACATTAAAGGTTTAGAACGTATTCGCTTTTTAACTGGCCATCCGCACCACGTGGACGATTATCTGATCGAAACAGTTGCCGAATTGCCTAAAGCTTGCGAGTTTTTTCATATTCCCATGCAGTCTGGTGATGATGAAGTTTTGCGCCGCATGGCTCGTATTTATAAAGTTTCGGATTATTATAAAATGGTCGAAAAAATCCGTAATCTTATGCCCAGAGCCTCAATTACAAGTGATTTTATTGTTGGTTTCCCCGGTGAAACGCATACACAGTTTTTGAATACTTGTAAAGTGGTAGAAGACTTACAATTTGATTCTTGTATAACCGCCATGTATTCACCACGCAGAGGCACAGTTGGTGCAAAATGGGAACAAGAGCCAGTTTTAAAGGTTTCTGACGAAGAAAAACAAGAGAGAATACGTCATTTAAACGCTCTTGTTACCGACGTGGCCGAAAAGCGCAGTAAACTTTATTTGAACACAATTGAAGAAATTTTAATTGAAAAAGAAAGCGAACGCAATAATCAAATGTGGATGGGTCGAACCAGAGCGGGTAAACTAATTAATTTTCCTAAACAAGGGGTTTTTAAGCAAGGCGATTTAGTAAATGTCAAAATCACGCAAGCTAATCCTTGGGCTTTGAGAGGGGAAATTGTTTAAGCTAAAAAGCTACTCTTTAGTTAAGGCTTTTATTGAGCTAAAATTGAATTACGGAAAAATTAAAATGGGACGAATAGCAACTAAAGAGGCTTAACAATTTTCTAAAGCTTTATTTTATTATTACGCAAAAACCTTGATTTAATCAAAACAACCGCTTGATGATTAATTTCATATTAGTTTTTATGATTTGATAAATTAATATTGCTAAATAAAACTTCATGCTGAGCTTCAATATTACGATGAAAACTTTCGGGTAGCCTTGCCCAGTCAAATAATTCTACAATGATTGGAATATTGCTTTGTTGAATATTTTCTTTAATTTCGAGCAAAATATCAATTGGCAATTTTTCGAGGTTTTGAGTACGAAGCACTAAATCTAAATCACTGCCTGAATGCGCTGTGCCTTGAACTCGGCTTCCATAAGCCCAAACTTCAAAGGAAAGCTGAAAACCCGAAAAAATATTTAAAAGTGTTTCTTTGTCTTTATCTCTCAATATCATGATTAAATATTTGTGTTAGTTGTTTGGCATCTGCGATGAAAAGAGGCAATAAAATCAGCGTTTCTTCGGCAAACTTAATTCCATAATCGTGGGCTGTATTGTTTCTATTATCTCTATATTTTAGCCAACGTTCGCAGCTTTCATCGTCCATAATTGAGTGCTTTACGGCATAACGAAAAAGATCTTTAAAAATAAGTTTATCTACGGATTGAGAAGAATGAAGATAAGGCTTTAAAACCTTTCGGAGCAATTTCCCGCTTTGTTCGAGAATAATTTCAAATTCCTTTACGCAAGCCGAGCGGTATATATCGTAATCTATATTCTTTTTGTCAGTTTTTAATAATAAATTATAAGCTTGTTCTAGTGCGCTAATACAACGCTGATAATAAATAGTATCAATTTTCATAATTCATATTCAATTTTTGTAAATTCAATTTTAGCGTTTTTGCAATTTGCAAGCAGATCAAGCCATTCAAGAGTTTTAGTATATGCCACGACAGATGGTAGGAGCGGCGTAAGCCGAGGGTTTATCCAGTTTACTAATTGCTTATAGGTTCAACTGTGGGGGTTTTTTGATTAGTTATGGTTGTGATTTGTTGAGCTTCTGTTTCTAGCCTTGCGTAAAGAGCCTCGATATCTTTATGTAGCCCAGAGATAATCTCTTGAGCCGTTGGAGGAAGCTTTGATGGAGGGTTTGATGTTTTTGCTTCTGTTTCTTTTACAGCTGGAACATGACTATTGCGGCCTCTTACAAGCACAAATCCTAAAGCTATAGTACCAATAAGAGCTAAACAGTTTGTAGCAAGATCTTGTAATTGCTGTAGGGGTGATTTTTTGATTTCTATTTTGAGAGGAATTGAGCTTTGTGGCACTGACATTGCTATTACTTGTCCACCATTATTACCATTATAATTGTAGTTTTCTTGAAGTTGTGCTCTTTGCGTTTGGTCTGCTGGGTTTATTGTTATAGCCATGATTTTTAATAGCTCAGAAGTTTAAAAAAGCAAATTAAATCAATTTCTTATAGCGTTGATAATTTTTGCTTATCGATAATACTAACAGAAGATAAATTTATTGAAACCTGAATTTACCTATAATTTTTTACTCGATAAAAACAGCTTTTGTGCTATAAAAGAGCGAATACAGCAATGTTAAGAAACAAATTAAACAAAAATTAAATCTTCTTTAAACAATTAAAACCATGATTAAAAATGATAAATGGATTAAGGAAATGGCTCAACAGAAACAGCTTTTGCTCCCATTTGAAGAAAAACTCATAAGCAAGCTTGAAGACGGCACAAAAGTTTTAAGTTATGGCTTAAGTTCATATGGTTATGATATAAGGCTGTCTGAAAAAGAGTTTTGGGTTTTTAGGCATATACCCGGTACAGTGGTTGATCCCAAGAATTTTAATCCTCAAAACCTTGAAAAAGCCGAATTATTAACCGATAAAAATGACAGCAAATATTTTGTTTTACCCGCTCACAGCTATGGTTTAGGTGTGGCCATTGAAAAATTAACTATGCCCGAAAATGTAACTTGCATTGCCATCGGGAAAAGCACATATGCAAGATGCGGCATAATTGCAAATACAACTCCCGCTGAGGCTGGCTGGAATGGCCATTTAACTTTAGAGTTTAGTAATTCGTCTGGAGCTGATTGCCGAATTTATGCTGGCGAAGGCATTATACAATTATTATTTTTTGAAGGTGAACCTTGCCAAGTTAGTTATGCTAGCCGCTCTGGGAAATACCAAAACCAAACCGAAAATGTAACTATTGCCAAAGTTTAAGTTTTTTTGTTTAATTTGCTAAAGCTTTGTTTAATTTGCTGATTAAATCAGGTCCTTCATAAATTAAAGCGGTATAAATTTGCACCAAGTCGGCTCCAAGTTCTAATCTTTGTTTAATATCTTCAGTTGAGCTTATGCCGCCAACGCTAATTAGAGCCAGCTTTTTGTTTTTGCGTTTAGTAATTTCACGGGTAAAGTTTAAAGATTTTTCCTTTAATAAAGCTCCCGAAATACCGCCCATTTCAAATTGCGCCCACTGAGGGGTATTTTCACGAGAAATTGTTGTATTTGTGGCAATAATTCCCGCCAAGTTTAAGTTTTGAGCAATGTCTAAAACCTGTTCTAAAGCCTGAATTTGCATATCGGGGCTAATTTTTAGAAATAAAGGTTTGTCGGCAATTTGCCTTAAAGGTGTCAGCAATTTTTCTAACTGCTCTGGAGATTCCCATTCACGCAAGCCCGGCGTATTTGGCGAACTTACATTAATGGTTAAATAATCAGTATAAACTTGTAATTTATGGATTGAACTTTTGTAATCATCAATTACTTTTTCGCTGTCTTTAGGGTCAATAATGCGAGATTTACCAATATTAAGGCCTAAAGGAATTTGTAATTTGGCTTCTCTTCGTACTTTGTTAAGACGTTTAGCAATTTCGGCTGAACCAGCATTATTAAAACCTAAGCGGTTCAAAAGGCTTTTTTCGGCGGGCAGTCTAAATAAGCGTGGCTTAAGATTGCCTTCTTGTGCGTGATTTGTAATTGTACCAATCTCAATAAAACCAAAACCTAAACCTTGCCAAGCCAGAGGAGCCGTACAAGCTTTATCCATTCCAGCCGCTAAACCAATTTTATTAGGAAAATGAATGCCAGCAATTTTTGTGCCTAAACTAAAAGCATCATTCACAGAGGCACGTGGAATATATGAACCAATTTTAGAAAGAATATTTAAAACAGCTTCATGTACAAATTCGGGATCTTGTGTAAAAAACAAGGGTTTTAAGAGATTTTCGTAGAGCATTTAAGTAATCTTCAAGTTTATTGAGGAATTCACTGATTTTAGCGTTCAATTCTTGGAAATATAAACTTAAATGCATATATTTGAATAAACTATGAAAACCTTAAAATTTATTGGCTTAATTTGTTTCTGTATTACGCTTTCAGCCGCTCAAGCTGGGCAAAACTTGCTACAAATGCCAATTGGCACCAAAATTATTTTTAAACAAGATTTTACAATTCCACCCGCTGAAACCTCAGTTTTAATTGGTAAAGCAAGCGATGGTTATATAACTGAATGTCGTTTGTATCTTAAAGTTTTTGATAATAGTTTGCGTAAAATTCCTAAAGGCACCGAATATTCAATCAGAGATACCCGTGAAAGCTATGGTAGCCGAGTTGATTTATTGCTTGAATCTAAATCGCTCAATTCAATTGCCTGTACTACCGAAAAACCTTGGCGTAATGATCAACCAATTCCAGAAAATTATATAGCGTATACAACCTTAAATCAAGCTCAAAGAGCCTTAAGTGGCAAAATAGAATTGAAAGTTAATCAAGAAGCTAAAATTATTAAAGACTAATTGTATAAAAATAATCTGACTACGGTACAAAAATAATAATCAAACAATTCAAGAATCAAAAACGTGAAATCCTCTCTCAAAGCTTGAAAGCCCCCTAGCCCCCTAAAGGGGGATTTTCTCCTCTCTTGCAGAGCCAGATCTACAGGAAAGTAATTATCAAAACCTAAAAGCTTGAAATCGCCTTACAAGAGAGAGTTTATGTTTTTCTTTATCTTGATACAATCCGATGTTCCCCCTTTAGGAGCGGAGGGGGGCTTTCAAAGTAAAATTCTTTAGAAGAAAGACTCTCTCAATTGGTTATTCCAGAGTTTTGTGCCGTAGTCAGAGCCAAACCAATAAAAATAAGCTAGCCTAAATTTTGAATTGGGCTAAGGAAAACAATTTAAAAACTTTTTCGATAATGATAAAATTTGCTTGTCCATTTCAAAGTACTTTATGAATTATTGGTTAGACTTAAGTATTGAGTATGCAAATCAAAGAAACTATTTAGACGATTTGTTTCAAGTTTATCCAACAATTCCTGAGGGGATTAGAGATTTAGATTCTAAAAATTGGTTAGTTATAGAAAAAGCTTTTAATTCAAAAAACAATATTGATTTATTGAAAAGTTTATTAAAATTAGATTTATTTCCTTTGAAGGATTCTTATATTGCTTATCTTCGCCGAGACAAATTATCAATTGAGAGAAATCCCGCAACAGTAGATAGAATTTGCGGTAGGCTTTATGAAATGGGATTGAATACTATTTGGACACGCTGTACCGAAGCCAAGGAGACAAATAGACAAATAGGCCCTTTATTTAAAAGATGGCTAAATAAAAAATCTTTAGGTCTTCAACCTCTGAAAATGCCAGATTTTATGGGATCAGACGACAATGCTATTTTAGATGCGAATGATAATGAAGCTAAATTGTTTGCTCAAAAATATTTAAACTATAATCGAAACAAGGGCTTAGACTTTATTGCTCGTTTTAACAAAAAATATATAATAGGCGAGGCGAAGTTTTTAACTGATTTTGGTGGACATCAAAACGCCCAGTTTAATGATGCAATCGAAATACTGAAAGATTCTAAAGTTAAAGCTATAACTATTGCAATTTTATAGCAAACCCAGACTAAAAGGATCTATGTATAATTTTAAAAAAGTGTTCAAAATAACCTGACGGATCTAAATTAATAAGCTGCTTAAAAGCCTGATCAATAGCTTCTACCGTAGAATCTACTTT
>CANLTT010000090.1 GCA_947494115.1 Candidatus Caenarcanales bacterium | reverse complement strand
TCTTCAGAACTGGGCAATGACCATATCTCAATTAGCCATATTTTTTGAAGGGAGGTTGACAATTAAGCTCTCAAGCTGATACAATGAACTAAGTCATTAATTGACACAGTTCTTTAAATATACTCAAGAATTACTCAAACACAATTAATATTATAAAGAACTGGCTCTGAATTATTTAAATGGGGTTTACTTTAGTTTATTTGTTTACAGGAACTAAACCTTTGGCTCGCCCGCTAAAACCTGAATATAAATTTTGTTGTCCTAAACCAATTTGAATTATAGGACCTTCTATGGTTTGTTTTTTATCGAAATCAATTAACTTAGCATTATCAATCAAAATTAATTGGTCATCTTTTTTGTCTGGAATATTTGGGTTTTGAGTAATAAGTAGTTGTTTTCCCCAACCTTTGCGATTGTCGTATTCGATTTCTACAAGACCGTTTTCATCATTTTGTTTGCCAATTAAAATACTTTCACCTTGTTTAGTTTCTTCATTGATAATAGAATTTGCTTTAATACTTATATAAGTTGTACTGCCGTCTTTTTCTTTGACTGGAACCTTCAAAAGAGCTTGTGTCTCATTTTGAATAACATCTAATTCTTTAGTTTGAGTATTGTATTTTATATTAGAGCCAGTTATTTCGGTACCATCTTCTTTTTTTAGGCTTGCACCTTGGCTACCGCCTTCAACGAGCAATAAATTGGTTTCGGTATTATAACGAATAATATTGCCTAAAATTTCGGTGCCATCTTGGCGTATTAAGCTTGCGGTTTCAATTTTGTTTCCAGCCTCAAGCATTAAAAGTTTCTCTTGCAGAAAGTATGTAATTTTTTGGCCTTTGCCTATGCTTTGGTCTTGGCTTACTAATTGAGCATTTCCTGTAAAAATTGCTTTTTCGCCTTTGCCATTTAAAGTAAAAATTTCAGCCCACTCCGAAGTAACTGTGGCTTGTTCTAGAACCGTAGTAACCGATTTTTTGGCAATTAATTGCTTTTGCAAACCATTACTTTGATTAAGGTCAATTTCTTGTTCTTTTGAGTTTATAGTGGCTTTTTCTTTTTTGCCATTATTATCAATCCACTGCTTAGATTGAACTCCACCGCTTGCAAAGAGCTTTTTAGTATCAAGCGCAATTTTAACTTTAGGGGCTATGATTTCTGCACCGTCACTGGATTTAATATATACATTGCCGCTCGCATCGAGAAAATTATATTTTTTGGTTTTTAAATCTTTGCGAAAATAAATTTTTTGGGCTTTTAAAGTAAATTTTTCGGAAGTAATAGTGCTATTACCGAAGGTTTCAATATCGCCAAATTCACCAGCCGTATTTTTGAGAGAAACCATTTTGGCAGTGTTTAGCGTAAATTTTTCTTCGCCCAAACTGCTAACCGAAACATCGCCAGTTAAAACAATTTTATCGGGCAAAATTTCTAAATTATCGGCATGGTTAATTTCAAAATTGCCAGCTTCTTCTTCGGCTTTTAAAGCAGGCGAGCTAAAAGCAAAAAACAAAAATAATATAAATATAAATAATTTGTCGAACATAAAAATAGTTTTTAAGTTTAATAGATTATGTTTTTAATGACGAAATAAGTTTATTTTTACTCAATCGAAAAAACCTCACGAGCATCAGCAATTTCACCTTTAATGGCGGCCGCCGCAACCATAACTGGACTCATTAAAATTGTGCGTCCCGTTGGGCTTCCTTGACGACCTTTAAAGTTTCGATTGCTACTTGAAGCACAAACTTCATCACCTTTTAGCTTGTCTGGATTCATGGCCAAACACATAGAACAACCAGCTTCACGCCATTCAAAACCAGCCTCTGTGAAAATTTTATGCAAACCTTTAGCTTCGACTTCTTTTTTAACTTCCATTGACCCCGGCACAATTAGAGCACGCACACCAGAAGCCACTTTAAAACCTTTTATATATTTTGCCACTTCTTCAAAATCGCTTAAGCGGCCATTGGTGCAACTTCCAATAAAAGCGACATTTATTTTTAAACCCTTAATTGGTTGTTTAGCTTTTAGCTTCATATATTCTAAGGCTTCTTGCAAAGTTCCTTTATCGTCTTCAGATACTTCTTCTGGTGCTGGAATTAATTCATTTATGCCAATTGCTTGCCCCGGATTAATGCCCCAAGTTACGGTTGGATTGATGCTTTCGGCTTGAATATTTATAATGTCATCATATTCAGCATTTTCATCTGAAGCAATAGACTTCCAGTGTTCAAGAGCTTTTTGCCAGTTTTTAGGTGCATATGGTTTGCCTTCAAGATAAGCAAAAGTTTTTTGATCTGGGTTTACATAACCAACCCGTGCGCCGCCTTCAATGGACATATTACACAAAGTCATTCTTTCTTCCATTCTCATTTGTTCTATTGCAGAACCGCCATATTCATATGCAAAACCAATGCCGCCTTTTACTCCTAGAATTTTGATAATGTGTAAAATAAGGTCTTTGGCATAAACTCCCCCTTTTAAAGAGCCATTGACATTAATTCTTCTAACTTTCAATCTCGAAAGAGCCAAAGTTTGCGTAGCCAAAATATCACGAACTTGACTGGTTCCAATACCAAAGGCAATTGCACCAAAAGCACCATGCGTAGAAGTATGTGAATCACCGCAAGCAATGGTCATACCCGGTTGACTTAAACCTTTTTCTGGGCCAATTACGTGTACAATGCCTTGATCACCGCTTTCGGGGCTAAAATATTTAATGCCATTCTCTTGGCAGTTTTGCTTGATAGCCACAATCATTTCTTCGGCTAAACTATCTTTAAAAGGCCTTAAAGTTGTATCAGTTGGAATAATATGATCGACTGTCGCAAAGGTTTTTTCGGGGCAAGCAACTTTTAGTCCTAAAGTACGTAACATACCAAAAGCTTGCGGACTAGTTACTTCATGTATCAAATGCAAACTAATAAATAATTGATCTTGGCCAGAAGAGAGGGTTTTAACCTTGTGTAAATCCCAGACTTTATTGAATAAATTTTTGCCCAATTTAGTGAATCCTTAATAATGTGAAAATAATTATATAGCAAACTTCGCCTAGTATAAACTTGCAAAATTAATTGGTCACGAGATTCAAGTCTAAATGGACTTATAAAATGAAAGAGCGTTTAGTTCTAGTGCAAAATCGAATTTGGAATATATTGGATTCTGGCTCTGGAAGACCAATTGTCTTTTTGCATAATGGAGGAGGCAATCTTTGGAATTGGGCTTATCAGATTGAATATTTTTTGCCTAAATACCGTATTATTGTCCCAGACTTGCTTGGCTTTGGGCGTTCAGAGCGAACAGAAAAACCCCTCTCGCTTGACTTTTATGTAGAAAATTTAATGGAATTGCTTGAATTGCTCGATTGTACTAAACCTATTTTGGTTGGGAATTGTATTGGTTCTTCTATTGCTTTGCAACTTGCTTTAAATAATTCAAAAAGGGTCAGGGCTTTGGCTTTATTTAATGTCTGTGGTGGATTTCAGATGCTAAACCCGTATTTGCAATTTTTATCATTTTTTGCTTCTTCACCTCATTTAAGTAAATTCTTCAATAATTTTAATAATTTTTCAATTTTTCAGAAACTTGAAGCTCAGATAATTTATGCAAAAGGCGAGCCAGAGCCACATTCAAAACAAAAAGAATTCTTTCAAGAACAAAATATAAATTCCAGTTTGAAGAGCTCATTATATCCTCTTTTGATGGGACTCAAGAGTTTTAATCGTTTTAGCGAAACCCAATTCAAGCCAAATTGTTTCCCTCCTGTTTTATTAGCTTGGGGCGAAGAAAATCATGTTTTAAATAAAAAATGGGCAAATTCAATCGCTAATTGGCTTAAGCCAGATATATTTAGTTTAATCAAAAAAACTGGTCATTTACCAATGTCTGAAGACCCAAAGAAAGTAAATAATATTCTCGAAAACTTTTTTGCTGACCTAGCTTAAAACAATAAATTGCAATTATTTAAGAACCCAAAATTTACTTTGTGAATTATGATGATTATATTCAAAAAAAATTAAGCATTATGAAAAGTTCAAATCCAATTTTAAAAGAAAACGCCTTTGAAGAAAGCCGAATCATCGACAAACCGATGACAATTGAAGGAACTTTAAATAAAACTTTTCTGCTTACCTTAATTTTAGTGGTCTCTGGTGTTTTATCTTTGCCTTATCAAAAAACACCTTTTTTATTAATTGCTAGTTCTATTATTGGGCTTGTTTTGGGCTTAATTACAACTTTCAAAAAAGACTGGTCTCCAATTACTGCTCCGCTTTATGCGATTGCTGAAGGTGTTTTAATTACGGGAATATCTTTAATTTTTGAAGCCAAATATCCGGGCATACCTTTGCAAGCCTCTTTATGCACTATTAGTGTTTTATTTATGATGCTTTTCACCTACAGAACTGGCTTAATTAAGGTTAATGACAAATTTCGTTCTGGTTTATTTGTAGCGACAGCCGCTATTGGCCTAGTTTATTTAGTTAGTTTTGCGCTTAGTTTCTTTGGTATAAGAATGCCTTTTATTCATGAAAGCGGCTTAATTGGAATCGGTTTTAGTCTTGTAGTGATTGGCGTGGCCGCTTTAAACTTATTACTTGATTTTGATTTTATTGAAAATGCCTCTGCTAGTGGGCGTGTTCCTAAATATATGGAATGGTATGGAGCTTTCGGCCTGATTGTAACTTTGATTTGGCTTTATATCGAATTTTTACGCTTGCTTTCTAAATTAAGAGATCGTCGCTAAGTTTAAAAAGCTTTGGATTCGGGCATATAAACCTAAAATCGGCTTAAAATAAATATGCAAAAACGGTCAAAGCGTGGAACTATTGTGGCTTTTCTTCTGATGTTGGCAATTATTGGCTTAATGCTTATTTTGGCCTTAATCGCTATAGAGTTTTTTGTCAGATATACAACTTTAAGCCGCATTCAATCAGCCGCCCAAATTGGTGCTTTATCTTTTGCCCGAGAATTAGTTAAGCTTAGAGATAATGAAATGGGCGAAACGGGCAATAATAATTTAACCTTTGAACAAACGACAAATGCCCAAGGCTGTCAGGCTCCGACCTATACTGCGTGCACTCGTCTTGACCCGCAAGCCCAAACTGCCGCTGGAGGCCAACCAATCACAGGCCCTCAATTTGTTGAATATCTAAATGCTTCACAAGTTTTATTGTTTCAAGTCGCTCAAAGAAGCGGAATCCAAGATGCAAGCGGAATCACCAATCTTATACAAGGTCAGTGTTATACCGAACCGCAAAATACTCGCTTCAATTCATTCGGTAATCCGCCCACCAATTGCCAAAATACGGGTTTAGTTACAAGCCCAATTACCGATTTAACTTGGGAATTTCAGGCTGGTCGTTATGGTCAGCAAGGTGTTTGTTTAAGACAGGCTAGTGCGGCTCAGAGCCAGAATAAAGATTTTTGCGTGGAAGCTATTTTGAGAGGTCGTTTGGATCCAATCTTTGCGGGAGGTTTGCCTTTTTTACAAGCCATTCCTTTTATTGGTGAGGGCAATTTTGATATTTCTGCTCGTGCGGTGGTCATGCAGCCTAATTTCATGATTGACGCTGGCACAAATAGTGATAGACAAAACAGAGATCAATTTATTGGAGCTGGAACTCAGAACTATTCCGCCGAAGCTATAAGTTTGGAATCTTGTAATTCGCTGTCTCGAACAGGACCTAATTCGCCTTGTTCAAATTAGTTTTAGACTTTTTCTTGTTTGAGAGCGATATTTGTCTTTTTACTAATTTTATGGGCGGGTGCACGCTCTACATCTTCTAAATATTCGCCCTCAGAGCGGTTAATTGGAATTGTAGAAATACCAACACCTTCGGCTCTATGATTTGAACCGCCTGGTGGGACAATTGGAAATACATTAGCTTCAGAATGCATTTGAAGATCAAGAATAAAAGGTTCTTGGCTTTTAATTGCTTTACTAATTGCTTCATTCAGCTCAATGGGTGAGTCAAGCTTTAAACCTTTAATATCATATGCCGCCCCTAGTTTTACAAAATCTGGCGAGCCATCACGCAAATGCGAAAAACTATAATGCCGATTATAAAATAATTCCTGCCATTGACGCACCATTCCAAGGTTTCCATTGTTTAAAATAATATTGACAACTGGAATATTATGCGAAACCATAGTTCCAAGCTCTTGTTGAGACATTTGAAAACTGCCATCTCCGCTAATGCAAATTGCTGGACGATCTAAGCCAATATCTTGAGCCGCCGCTTTAGCCCCAATTCCAGCAGGTAAACCAAAGCCCATTGTGCCCAAACCACCCGAAGTTACCCACCTGCGAGGATTTTGAGACTTTATATATTGTGCCGCCCACATTTGGTGCTGGCCTACATCAGTGCTATAAATGGCATCATGCGCCACTTCGTTGAGAGCCTTAAAGATTTGAACTGGTGAAATTTGGTTTGCGGGTTGAGATTCGTCAAGCGGATAGTCTTTTTTCCATTCTTCTACTTTTTTGAGCCAGCTTTCGGTTTGGCCTTTGCGAGAATTGAGAGCTTCGTATAAAAGTTTTAAAGTTTCTTTCGCATCACCAAGCAAAGATAAATCTACGCCCTGTATAATTTTGCGGTTTTTGCCAACTTCAGCGGGATCAATGTCTAGATGAATAACTTTGGCATTGGGCGCAAAGGTTTCTAATTTGCCCGTGGCTCTGTCATCAAAGCGTACACCAATTGCAATCAATAAATCACTACCATAAATTGTATAATTGGCCGTTGGCGTTCCATGCATTCCAAGCATTCCTAAATTAAGCGGATGATTATCTGAAACGGCTCCTTTGCCCATTAAAGTCCAAACCAAAGGTATTAAACAGGTTTCGGCTAAGGCTTGTACTTCGGCTCCAGCCCCAGATTGAATCACACCACCACCAATATACAAAACTGGTCTTTCGGCTTCTAAAATCATTTTGGCGGCTTTTAAAATATTTTCTTGCGAAATGCTCGGTAATTTGGGCAAGCCAGCTAATTTTACTTCGGGTAATTTTTCGTCCCATTCAAACTTATTATTCAAAACATCTTTGGGCAAATCTACCAAAACAGGGCCTGGTCTGCCATTTTGCGAAATTACAAAAGCTTCGTTTATAACTTGCGGTATTTTTTCGGTGGAACGTACCAAATAATTGTGTTTAGTGATTGGAAGAGACAAATTAAATAAATCAGCTTCCTGAAAAGCGTCTTTTCCGATCATTTGGCTCGCAACTTGGCCAGTTAAAGCAATAATCGGGATAGAATCCATATGAGCCGAACAAATGCCTGTCAATAAATTAGTTGCACCAGGACCTGAAGTTGCTAAACAAACACCTGGCTTGCCTGCAATGCGCGCATATCCATCGGCAGAATGAGCGGCGGCTTGCTCGTGTCGAACTAAAATATGTCTAATTTCATCTTGGGCATAAATTTCGTCATAAAGCCCCAAAAGCACTCCGCCAGGGTATCCAAAAATAGTTTGAACCTGATTTTGTTTTAGCGATTTTAAAAGAGCTTTTGAGCCTGAATAATTCATAAATTTTTATATTTTGGCTAGTATAAATTTAATCATAGCTTTACTTTCATTAAGAAACAATAATAAAAAAATTAAAGTTGCATTTTGCTTATTTAAAACACCGCTATAGCTATCACGAAGCCCTGCATAAGTTTAAAATAATGGAATAAATTTGTGATATATAGCAAACCCGCATTAAAGAGATCCAGAATATGTGAATAAGAAAAATAAAATGACATATTCTGAAGATTTAAGGAAAAAAGTAATAGAGGCGTTTGAAGGAGGAATGTCTCAGGAAGAAGTAAGCCGTGTTTTTAAGATTGGAACTGGCACGATAAAAAGATGGCGGAAAATAAAAAAAGAAACTGGGAAACTATAGCCTTCCCCGATTAAATAGAAGCTGAGATTGTTTTTTGAAAATGGCGAAAATAGGAGGAAAGATCCGAATCTATAATTTCAAGAAAAGCCCAATCTATAGCCGCATTCACT
>CANLTT010000089.1 GCA_947494115.1 Candidatus Caenarcanales bacterium | reverse complement strand
CAGTATTCATTAGTTTAATACGATGTATATAATTTTGACTTTCTTTTTCAAGACAAAAATCCATAATAGCAATTGTATAAACAGCTTTTAATCTGAAGTCCCAATCACCTTTTTGAGCTTGTTCTTGAACTGGAAAAGTACTATAATAAATACTACGGTCTTTAAAAAAAATCTGCTCCGCTTTTTGAAGTTCTACAATAAATTTTTCGCCCGCTTCATTTTCACAATATAAATCAAAAATAGCTTTGCGATCAATCTCAGAAAGACCAAGATGCTCATTTTTTAAATACGTTAAATCTATTATTTTGCCTTTTTCTTCTTCAAGCAAACTATTCAAAAAGTCGATTAATAAATTTTTATTGGCTGGAGTTCCAAATATTTTTTTAAAGCCAAAACCCGTGAGTAAATCTATATATTTATCGGGCATTTTTATTTTATTTGGTTATTTAATTTTAACTGAAATTAGTTTTATTTAAAGTAATTCTTTTAATTTTTGAGCGGGACTTTGGGCTTTCAATAAGGTTTCTCCAATTAAAAAGGCTTTAAAACCAGCTTTTTGCAATTGAGTAATTTGGGCTTTTTCATAAATACCAGATTCGCTTACCCAAAGTCTACAATCGGCGTTTTGAAATTGTTTAATTAAATTAAAAGAAATATCTAAATTAACTTCGAAGTTTTGCAAATTACGATTATTTACGCCTAAAATTTTAGGTTTGCTTTTGAGGGCTTTTTGGGTTTCTTCGGCATTATGAACTTCGACTAAAACATCTAATCCAAGTTCGTGTGCGAGTTTTGAAAAGTTTATTATTTCGGTTTCGCTTAAAATAGCGGCAATTAACAAAATAGCACTTGCCCCAATTAATCGAGCTGACCAGATTTGATATTCATCAATTATAAAATCTTTACGCAAGATTGGAATATTAATTTGACTTTTTACTTGCTTAAGGTCTTCAGATGAACCTTTAAAGAATTTTTCTTCTGTTAAAACTGATATAGCACAAGCCCCATTAAAAGCGTATTCTGTCGCAAGCTCAATTGGGTTTAAATCTGGCCTTAAGGCACCTTTAGAAGGCGAAAACCTTTTTATTTCGGCGATAATATTAGTTTTGTTCTCATTTAAAGCCTCATAAAAAGATGGTATTGCGAAATTTAGATTTTGTTTTTGTATTTCTTTAAGTGGCAAATGTGTTTTCTGAACTTGCAGGTCAAGCTTTTTTTGTTCAACAATTTGTTTAAGAATATTAGACATTGATTTTAAACAAGGCTGGCTTCGGTTTCGGCAATAATTTTTTTGAGGTTTTCTTGGCAAGGAAAGTCTTTAGCACGGCTGCGGCCATATGCAAAATAAATAATAGCTCCCAAAATTAGCCAACCACCAAACCAAAACCAAGTTAAAATTGGCAAACTCAGCATTAAAATTGAGCTAAAAATTATACCCATTGCTGGCACAAAAGGCACAGCGGGGCAAACAAAAGAACGCTTAAGCTCTGGATGTTTTTTTCTAAGTTCAATCACCGAAAAACAAACAAAAACAAAAGCGGCTAAAGTTCCTAAATTACAAAGTTCTGCTAGTTTACTTATGGGAAGGCTGGCCGAAATTAAAGCAATAAATATACTGGAGGAAATTGTGGCTAAATAAGGTGTTTGAAACTTGGAATGCACTTTAGAGAAAAATTTAGGTAAAAAACCATCTCTTGAAATTGCCAATAAAATACGAGATAAACCCAAAGTTAAAGCCAATAAAGTTGTAGTTACCCCAGATAAAGCTCCTACTGCAATAATAAGAGATGGATATTTAAAACCTAAAGAAGATAAAGCTATTGCTAAAGGAGCGGCCGCATCGTGCGCAACCAAAGCTTTATTTGGTAAACCATTTACAACTGGGGGCATTATGCCAGTTAAAACTAAAGAAACCGCAATGTATAAAATAGTGGCAATCAAAAGACTTCCAATAATGCCGATTGGTAAATCTCTTTTAGGGTTTTTAGTTTCTTCGGCGGTTGCAGAGACCATATCAAAACCAACATATGTAAAAAACACAACGGCCGCTCCTGTTAAAATGCCTTGAACGCCATAATGCCAAAAATTACCTTGTTCTTTGATTAAACCATCAAGACCGCTAGGCGAAAATAAACCTCTAAAAAAATCTAAAACTGGTAATTCCCAAAGCCCGTTTTGAGACTCATTTATGGTTGCAATACGTTCAGGAATAAAAGGTTGCCAATTGGCTGGATTAATGTGCATAAGACCAAAGCCAATAAAAAATAAAAGTACCAAAATTTTAATAATTGCAATTACATTGTTTACCTTGGCTGATTCGTGAATTCCACGCATATTTATAAAAGTAATAAAACTAATAATTACCACCGAAGGCAAATTAAAGCTCCAAGCACCATTTGGCAAACTACCAGGCGTGCTACCTAAAGCCAAAGGCCAATTTATATCAAAGGCAGTTTTCAAAAAAGTCTGAAAATAAGACGACCAACCAACCGCCACGGCACTAGAGGCAACCGTATATTCTAATAATAAAGTCCAACCCAAAAACCAAGCTATTTTTTTCCCGAAGGCATAATAAGAATAACTATAGGCGCTACCAGCCAAAGGGAACATTGAGGCTAATTCGCCATATGAAAGAGCTACAAAGCCGCACAAAATCCCAGCTAGCATAAAAGAAACAATTACGGCTGGTCCTGCATAATTGGCGGCGGCTATTCCACTTAAAATATAAATACCTACGCCGATAATACAACCGACACCCATCATAATTAAATCAAAAGGTCCTAATACTCTCTTTAAGACTGGTTTTTCAGACATTTTGCACTTATAAGTTAAATTAATTAATTCTTAAGAATAACTTAAATTTGGCAAAAATAAAAACCAATATTATTTTATGGATTAGTACAGTATTCTGATCCACCTTCAAAAACCCCTTGATTGCCATTTTTATTCATAGAGCAGAAAAACTGAGTTGGTGCTGTTGGTGGTGCTGTTGGTGTGGAAAGTGGATCGACATTGCTATGTGGGCTGTTTTCTGTAAAAGTTCCACCGCCTAAATTCATTTTGTCTCTATATTTCGGCGAATAGCCTCTTTTGGCACTATATTGTACAAATTTAGCACTAGCACAGGTTCTCATTGTGCAAGGTAAAACCGATGCTCCTCCACCATTGCAACCCAAAATAGTACCAAAAGCGGTTCTCTGGAAAATAGATTGTCTAGCTTTGGTGGCGCAAACTGTACATCTGTCAATTCTGCCTCTAAAATCTTGCTGCGAAGGTTCACCACCGCCCGGATTAGAACGCCCCGGTTGTAGTTTTTCCATGCGCGCAACCAAATCGGAAGGGTGATAATCTGGTTTTGTCGAATCGGTGGTATTAAAGCCCGTGTCTGAAATCGCATCTTTTATATCTTGATCATTTGCATCTCTACACCATTTCCAGTCGCTAGTATTGGCTCCGCCGCCAGCTGGACACAAACTCATATCCATATTGGTTCCAGCCACAATTACATCTTTAGTTCTTTCGGTTCCATCTTTGTCAATATAGGTAATACCTTTTAACTCATTCACTCCTCCAATTGAAAGATCTATCCGTTCACCTAAAACATCAAAAACTTCAAGATTTATATCTGAATAAGAATTAAAATTGGCCGCTTCATTCTGAAAAATAGCATCTACTAGATCAGGCATGATAGAAACATCAGTTCCAAAACCCAAAGAACCTTGATGTATATCGCCTCCTGAACCCATATCTGGATTAGCCATTAAAGAACAAGCTCTCTGAGAGGCAAGTTTAGTTAAGCGGTCTAATTCTTGGCCTTGATTATTGTATGAAAAAAGCTCCACTAAAGAGGGTATTAGCAAACCCAAAACAAAAAGTAAAAAGAAAATAAAACCAATAAACTCGTTTAAAGCACCCGACTCTTCTTTCCAAAAAGATTTTATTCTAAACTTCATAATTATTGCCTTTGATTAAACTGTCTGTTCATGTTTTGGTAAAATTGCACAGTGTCTTCGCCATAAATTTGATTTGTAGGATCATCTGGATTATTTGGTTGAACTTTTTGGTATTTGGTTCTATTGATGGGTAAATTGGTTGTATTATTGACAAAAGTTTCTGGCACAATAGTTTGATCTGATAATAAGTGTCTAGTTTGACCATCACTTTGCGGATGAATTTCTCTAGCATTAAACTGTGCACCTAAACGGCTATTGTCTTTGTAGGCCGTATTATAGCCTCTTTTAGCACTGACTTGTACAAATTTTTCGGTGGCGCAAGTGGTAATAGCACAAGGTAATAAGCTTTGATCCCCAGCCGAAGAACAACTTAATACGCTATCAAAAATTGTACGTCTAAAAATAGATTCACGTGTTTTGGTAGTGCAAACAGTGCAATGATCTAAACGACCACTAAAATCATTTCGACAATTTGGATCAGTCGGATCGCATCTTCCCGCTTGGAATTTTTCCACTCTCTGAATTAAATCAGTATTGTCGATCGGATTGCCTAAACCATTATTTCTTAAGGCTTCAAGTGTTGCATTATCATTGGCTTGATCCATACAATATCGCCAATCGGCACCGCCACCAGATGGACACAAAGAACCTTCGGCATTTGTACCAACTCTAATATCTGTATCTCGGCCACGACCAGGGTCAGTAACTTCAATAAAAAACGGATTATTAGGACTTTTATCTCTGATATTTATTTCGCCCCCCAGCATATCGTATAAACGTAAATCTACATCTTGGCCATTGCGGGTATTTTCTAAATAACTTTGAGGATTAGTCGCTTCATTAACAATTACAGATTGCGCAACTCTTTGCATGATTCCTACTGTTGTGGCTACGCCTAAATTACTTTGGCGCAAATCTAAAGCAATACCATTAACAGAATCGGCTTGCAAAGAACAAGCTTTTTTAGCGGCGGCCTTGGTTAAACGGTCTACTTCTTGGGCTTGATTGGTATAAGCCAATATTTCTACGATTGATGGTATTAAAACGCCAAGCACAATTATGACAAAAAAAATCAAACCTAAAAATTCGCCAATTGTACCTTTAAAGTTTCTTTGCCTAAACATAATTTTTGATAAAAGCTTTTCTCTTAATTCTCTTATTCGTCATTTTGGCTTTTTTCTTAACCAAGTAAATCCCTAATAAACTAATTTTAAAAAAGTTTTTTTCCTAGAAAAGAGTTATGCTTTTTGCTATTTAGAACTACTTATTTACTGATTAACTTAACAAATGAACAATTCAGGCAATTCTGGCAATTCTTTTTCTCATGGAAAACCTTTTAATTCGAGGCCACAATCTTCTTCGGATAATTATCTCAGTGCTCCAAGAAGCAATTATAGTAGAGGAAATTATAATAATTCTTCGGCTGGTTCTTCGACCATAATTTCTCGTGGTACACAAAGTCCTCCGCCAATTGTAGGGCGTGGAAACAATGCTCCAGCAACTTTTAATTCTAGTTCTCAAGCTTTTAATAAACCAGTTCCACCTTTAGCCGAAAATACTTTAAGGGTTATACCTCTAGGTGGTCAAGGTGAATTAGGCCGCAATAGCTGGATTTTTGAATCTAATCAAGAAATTATAATTGTGGACGCTGGCATTGGTTTTGTACCACACGGTTTTAAGGGCGGAGCCGATTTATTATTGCCAAACTTGGAATATTTAAACGAAAATAAAGAAAAAATTAAAGCTTTATTTATCAGCAATCCGCATGAAGAATATGCTGGGGCTTTGGGCAATTTGCTCGAAAACTTACAAATACCCGAAATTTATTTACCAGATATTGCAATTGAGCTTTACAAAGACCAAATTCCTGCTGAAACCAAAATTAATAAAATCGAAACCGAAAAAGTTTATGAAATTGGTAAAGAATTTAAGTTTTCGCCTTATAAGGTTAGTTTTGGCACAGTTGGCGCATTTGCCTTTTTAATTGAAGTTTTGGGCAAAAAAGTTTTTTATACTAGCGGTTTTAAAATTGACCATACATCACCAATTAGCCAAAGCAAAATCGAAATCAATCGTATTGCTCGTGAAGTTACTAAAACGGGTGTTGAGCTTTTAATTAGCAATTCTAATAATGTAGAAACACTTGGTTATACGCTCTCAGAAAGCTCAGTTAATAAAAAAATTACTGATATTTTAAAACAAACCGAAGGCCGTGTAATCGCTTTGATTGCTTGTAATAATGTACAAAGAATGCAAGTGCTTTTAAACGCCGCTGATAAAGCCGATCGTAAAGTTTGTTTGCTTGGCGAAGATACTAAAAAATGGTTTGAAGCCGCTCATAAAACCAATTATTTACAATTTTCAAAAGATATTTTAGTTTCAGCAAACAAAACAACCGATAAAGTTTTATTTATAATTGGCTCTTTAGAAGGAAGCGTTTTAAAGCCTTTTGTTGATTTGGCTTATAAACGTCATGATGAGCTTAGTTTGCAAGCTGGTGATACCATAATGATTTCGGCTAATCCGCCGCTTGGTAGTTCTCGAATGCTTGCTAATGCCGTTGATCAATTATTTGTGCAAGGCGTTAATGTTATTGGCGGTCGTGAGGCTGGTGTTCATGTACAAAGCTATGCGGCACAAGAAGAATTAAAGTTTATGTACAATTTAACAAGGCCAAAATACTTTTTACCTGCTCAGGGTGAAGCCAGACAATTGGTTTTGCATGCTGAACTTTTAGGTAAATGCGGCGTTAATCCTAAAAATGCCATTATTGTGGACAATGGAAATGCGGTTGATTTTGACCCATTGAAAGACCAAGGCCAAATTGTTGGTAAAATTCCAGCTAGTCCAATTTTCTTTAATAGCGTTTTAGAGAGCGAACTCGATAAACAATCTTTAGATGAAAGACGTAGCCTCGGTGAAGACGGAACACTTACTATTGTTTTGGCGGTGGATTTTGCTAAAATGGCTTTAATTGCTGGCCCATACATGAAAACCATGGGTAATTCTTTTAATACCAATAAAAACTGGCTCGAAATTGAAACGGCCTTAATTGCCGAAATAAAAACAGCGGTTGAAAGAGGCTTAAAACAAGGGCATAAAGAAACTGGAATCATGAGACATTTGATACACGATATTTTAACTAAGAGAATTCGTGAAAAATTTGGAATGTCTAAACCTTTGATTTCGATTGTGGTTCAAGAGGTTCAATAATGTTTTCTGTGCTACGCCGATTCGAAAATAAATATTTTTTACCTGGCTTAAAGCGCTGGATTTTTATTTTTGTAATTGGTTTGGTTCTTATTGTTTTTGGCGTGGCTTTATTGCTTGAATTGAGACCTTTAACACAAATTAGCTCTTTTGTTTGGCGCACGATAAGATGGATTGCCGAAGTTGTGCCACCCAAAATTAGCGGACCAGCTATTCTGATTACGGGTATTACAGCGGTTGCATTAGCTTTACTTTCGAGTTTGCGCACTATTTTGCAAGCCACCATTCACGAAGCAAACCCTAGCTTAACGCTCAATCAATCAATTCTGCGCTCGCTCGAAAAAGCCCGCCGTAAAGGTCAAGGCCCTCGTATTGTGGCTATTGGTGGTGGAACTGGCTTATCTACTTTGCTTAGAGGTTTAAAAACTTATTCAAGTAATATTGTTGCAATTGTAACTGTCGGTGATGATGGCGGCAGTTCGGGGCGTTTGCGAGAAGAATTAAAAGTTGTGCCGCCCGGTGATATTCGTAATTGCATTGTTGCCTTGGCTGATGAAGAGGAATTTACAACTTCTTTATTTCAATATCGTTTTCAGGAAGGCAGTCTAAAAGGGCATAGTTTAGGCAATTTGTTTTTAGCCGCCCTTTCTAATTTATGTGATGGAAATATGGCTAAAGCCGCTCAGGTAGCCAGCCGCATTTTAAGAACGGGAGGACAAGTTTTGCCATCTTCGCTTTCAGCTGTTCATTTAGCCGCTGAGTTTGAAGATGGAAGCATTTTATATGGCGAATCCAAAATACCTGAATTTGGACAAAGAATAAAAAGAATATTTGCTGAATCAATACCGCCTGCTTTGGGTGATTCAGTTCAAGCCATTAAAGAAGCCGATTTAATCATTTTAGGGCCTGGTAGCTTGTATACGTCTATAATTCCTAATTTGCTTTTTCCTGAAATTGTCAAAGCTATTACTGCTTCCAAGGCGAAAGTGCTTTATGTTTGCAATTTGGTGCAAGATAAAGAAACCCCAAATTATGCCGTCTCTGACTTTGTAA
>CANLTT010000088.1 GCA_947494115.1 Candidatus Caenarcanales bacterium | reverse complement strand
CTTTTGCATTGCACAATCTAATTGCTTCTTCTTTAAATTCTTTTTCGTATTTAGACATAAATTGAACTCCTTTTAATTATTGACTTGTTCTTCGTTCAATTTGTCCCCTTTTTCGGATCAACTTCAACCTTGCCTAGCAAACCAAGCTCAAAACCAAAAATATTTTAAATTAAAGCCAAAAAAGCCAGAAATGTTTAAAATATACGTAAGTGTTTTGAGGAAATTAATATGAATATGGAAGCGGCAGAATTAACGCAAGAAGAAGAAAAAACTTTTCAGGCCGAAGTAATAAAAGTTATAGATGAAAAAATTAGACCTGCTTTGATGATGGATGGCGGTGATATGGCTGTGCATGGTTTTAATAAATTGCAAAATGGCAAATATGAATTAATGGTGCAATTGGTTGGTGCTTGCGGTAGTTGCCCAAGTTCGTCTATGACCATGAAATATGGCGTTGAGAGAATGCTTTCTGAGACCTTTGACCGCATCGAAATGATTACACAGGTATAAAATGTTTTCAACTATCTTTAGTGTTATGGGAGCCATTGCGCTTCTTTTGGTTTTAATTATTGTGCATGAGGCGGGACATTTTTTTGCTGCTCGCTATTTTGGAATGCAAACGCCCGTGGTTGGCTTGGGCTTACCTTTTTTTGGTCCAACTTGGTTAATTGGTAAGTTTAAAGATATTGAGTTTAGGCTTCATCCAGTTTTATTGGGTGCATATGTTGCAATCCCTGAAATGGACGATGAGTCGGCGGATGAAGAATTTGATATTAAATTAGCAAAACCTAAACAAGAGTTTCCAGCTTGGCAAAAAATGATTGTTTCTTTTGCAGGACCTGGAGCCAATTTTGTTTTTGCTTTGTTTTTGGCTTTGCTTACGGTTATATTTTTGGGTATTCCACAAAATACAAATTCAGAAAATTTTTATATCAATCAAGTTGGTCCTAATGCCAGTGCCGAAGTAAAAGCTAAGCTCAAAGCTGGAGATAGATTGCTTGGAGTAAATGGAAAATTGGTTAAAGATGGCACCGAATTTAGAAAAAAATTAGAAGAAAAACCTAATGCTAATGCCTTAATTTGGTTACAAAGAACTGAAGAAGGTCATCAATTTTGTCTTGGGGAAACTGTAAAAACTGATGAAAGCGGTCATTTAAAAGTTTCTTTGGGAGCTGGCGAAATAAAATACAAGCCAATTCAAGGTATTCCTATTATTAGCCACTTGCAATGGGCTTGGTATTATTTTAGTACTTGGTTTATGTTTTGCGTAAGCGGTCTTTGGTATTTAATTAGTGCTCCTTTTAGGCAATTAGCCGATGGCCCCAAGCTTACAGAAGTACATGGCGTAATTTTGGCCACAAGCATGGTTGCTAAGTTTTTAAAACAAAGTGCTAGTTCGGCTTTGCAATGGGGTGCTTTATTTTCGATTGAGCTTGGCATTTTTAACTTAATTCCAATTTTACCGCTCGACGGTGGACACATTTTGTTTCAGTTTACCGAAATTATTTCTGGCGGGAAAAAGCTGGCACAAATAAGACAATATGTGGCTCAGACTGGCTTGGCTTTAATTTTAATGCTCACTTGCTTAATTCTTTTTAATGATTTACGGGATTTAATTTTCAAACCGAATTAAAAACAAAACTGAAGTTGATCCGAAAAAAAGGAGTTCAATTTATGTCTAAATACGAAAAAGAATTTAAAGATGGAGCAGTTAGATTGTGCAATGCAAAAGACGCTAATAAAGCTCAAATAGCCCGAAGTCTAGGAGTTGAATACAAAACACTTTGCAATTGGGTTTATCTTTCAAAAGACGAAGTATTCATACTCAAAGCATTCATTGCCAATTTGCCCTAATTTGTTCAATCAAAACTTTTACTCTAAAGCTCTAAATCAGGTTTGGGTGGGCGATATAATTTATATTCCAACTGCTGAAGGTTGGCTTTATTTGGCGACCGTAATTGATTTGTTTTCAAGAAAGGTAGTTTGTTGGGCTGTCAGTGAGTGCAAAGGGTAATTGCTATGACAATGCTGTCGCTGAGAGCTTCTTCGGGAAAATTAAAACTGAATTTATTAATCATGAAAAATTTATTTCGAGAGAGGAGGCTAAACTGGGTATATTTGAATACATAGAGATTTTCTATAATCGGGAAAAAAAGCATTCAACCTTGAATTATCTGCCCCCTCTTCAATTCGAGGAGTATCACTACAAATCTGGGACAAAGAGGATATTCAAAACAATATTTAAAATCACGAAAAATTCAAACGAAATTTTGTATAAAAACCAATCACAGAATATACCTAATCGGTTTTTTTATTGTGAGAATTAAATTAAAAAATTTTCAAATTGTCAATTAAACGGGCTGAACCTATTTTAGCGGCAATAAATAAATGAGCTGGCAAGGTTTCGGTTGTCTGCAGAGTTTCTGGGTGGCGAACTTCAAAATATTCAAAATTAATTTCGGTAAATTGTTCTTTTAAACTGTTTATAGTTATTTTTATGGGTTGGCCTTCTAGAATAAGGCTTTGGGCTTTTTGTAAGATTGTATAAAGTTTGCTCGCTTCTAATTGCTCTGCCGAACTTAAATATTGATTACGCGAACTCAAAGCTAAACCAGATTCAGCTCTTATAATCGGCATGGCAATAATTTGTATATTTAAATTCAAATCAGAAACCATTTTGTTTATAAGCAAAAGCTGTTGATAATCTTTTTCGCCAAAATAGGCTTTATGTGGGCTTACTAAATTAAATAGTTTAAGAACAATGGTCAAAACGCCCTCAAAATGGCCAGCTCGGCTTAAGCCACAAAGACAATTTACAAGTTCTGCTGGCGGCACAATTTTGGTTATAAGCTTGCTTGGATAAATTTCGCTGATATTTGGCAAAAAGACAGCCGTAACTTTTTCTGAGCGGCAAATTTCAAGGTCGGCGGTAAGAGTTTGCGGATATTTACTTAAATCTTCTTGCGCACTAAATTGGAGCGGATTAACAAAAATGCTAACAATTGTAAAATCATTTTGTTTTAGGCTTTCCCTAATCAACGAAGTATGTCCCTTGTGTAAGGCTCCCATGGTTGGCACAAAACCCAAATTACCTTCCAGCTTTTGCCGCCATTCATGCAAGTCTTTAAGATTAGAAAAAATAAACATATAATTTTTAGACTAAAATATAAAATTGAATAAACTAATTTTAAGCGAAATCTGGGGATTATAAACTTAGGTATAAATAATTTTATGAGAAATAGAAATATTTTTTGTATTTTGCTGATGGCTTTAGCTCTGCTGTATAGCCCAATATTTGCTTATTCTGAGAGCAATTTTCAGCAAAGTGGTCAAACTATAATCATTAATGTTCCAAGCCGAAGGCTTCAATTGCTTAGAGCTGGCCAACTTATTAAAGAATACTCGGTTGGAGTTGGTTCTTCTAAAGCCAATATGACACCACCTGGTAATTATACAGTAGACAAAAAAGTCATAAACCCAATTTGGGAGCATCCTTATAAAAGCCCCGGTGAAAGCCAAATTGGAAGTGGTGCTAATAATCCTTTAGGAACTCGCTGGATCGGTTTTCATGCTAAAGGTAGCGGGGTTTATGGTATTCATGGCACTAATCAACCAAATTCAATTGGCCATTTTGTTTCGCATGGTTGTGTACGTATGCATAATGCCGAAGTAGAAGAATTATTTGAATTGATTGAGCATAATGCGCCCGTTATTGTTACTTATAATCGTTACCGTTTGTATCAAGTTGGTAATTCTATTTCGCTTGAGGTTTTTCCAGACCCTTATAGTTATAAAGCCATTCAGCCAGCCGAAATTATTCAAGAAATTCAGCAAAAAGCCCCCATGGCTCAAATTGATTATGAACTTTTAGAAAAAGCCATCAAAGACACCTCAGAAAAAGCGATTTACGAAGTAGCTATTCAAAACACACCACAAATTCCAGCTTTCACAGACCCTTATGCCAGACAAGCCTATGGTCAAACCCAGCCAGCACCCGCTTATTATTATGCACCTTACTATCAATATCCGACTCTACCAACTTATCCACAATATAATTACTATTAAATGCTGGCGGTTTTTGCGAGTAATCGTAGTTCATCAATTAATCAGTTTAAGACGGTTTAAAACTTTTCTTTTTTAGAAAATAGTAAACTTGAAAAATGTCTGAAGAAAAAACAATATTATTAATTGATGCGAGCAATTTAATTTTTAGAATGTATTTTGCCCTTGAGCGCACGGCTATGACTTCTCCAGACGGAAGACCAAGTTGGGCAATTTTTGGCTTTTTTAAGGCCTTGCTTGATATTCTCGAAAAACAACAACCAACTGCTTTAATAGCCGCTTTTGATACTAAAGGTCCAACTTTTAGACATAAAGCCGAAGAAAGCTATAAAGCCAATCGCCCTAAAGAAATGCCCGAAGATTTGGCGGCGCAATGGCCAGAAATAAAACGTGGAATGGAATTAATTGGCTTGAATTTGGTTGAAATGGCTGGTTTTGAGGCGGATGATTTAATTGGAACTTTGGCTTGTCAGGCGCAGAAAGCTAATTGGAAAGTTTTGATTTTTAGTGGCGATAAAGATAATTTTCAGCTTGTAAATGACCAAGTTAAGGTTTTAATGCCTTCAAATACTGGCATTCAAGAAATTACAACTACCGAAGTAAAAGCCAAAATGGGTGTTTTCCCTGAGCAGGTGGTTGATTATAAAGCTTTGCGTGGTGATGCTGGAGATAATATTAGCGGCGTGGCGGGCATTGGCGAAAAAACGGCCATTAAACTTTTAGAAGAATTTAATTCTTTAGAAAATATTTTTAAAAATCTAAATAATATAAAACCAGACTCCGTAAGACGCAAGCTAGAAGAAGGAAAATTAGCGGCCGAACGTTCAAGATTTTTGGCGGAAATTAAACAAGATTGCGAAATTTCTTATCCATTTGAAAACCCTGTTCACAAAATACAACCCAATATTCCAGAATTAACGAAATTTTTAAGAGAATATAAATTAAACAGTCTAGAAAAGCGATTGCCGCAAATTTTTAAAACTTTTAGCGATTTAGAATTTACGCAAGAAAAACTTTTTGCCCCAGAACCCGTTCAAGAAGAGCAAAAAAGTAATTTAAAAATTGATTATCAAACTATTTTGACTGAAACCGCTTTGCATGAGTTTTTTAGCAAGGCTCAAAATGCAAAACACTTGGCTTTAGACCTTGAAACAGATGGTTTAAACACTTTTACTTGCCAAATTGTCGGGGTTTCTTTGGCTTATAGAGAGAACTCTCATCAAGAGCTTAAATCAGCTTATATTCCGCTTGCGCATAATTATTTAGGCTCACCAGAACAGTTAAGCCAAAGTTTAGTTTTAGAGACCATAAAAAACTTTTTGGCAAATTGGACGGGGCAATTATTTGTGCAAAACCTTAAGTTTGAATACAAAATTTTATTTCGACATGGCCTTGTTTTGCCCGCCAGTGCGCTCGATACAATGCTTGCCAGTTATTTACACAATCCAGATGAATCGCATGGCCTGAAGAATTTAGCTTTGCAGGTCTTTAATTTTGCCATGAAACCAATTGACGCTTTAATTGGCCCAAAGGGTAAAAACCAAAAAACCATGAATCAAATTGCAGTTGAAGAAGTTTCAAAATATGCTTGTGATGATTCTGCTTTGACTTTAGCTTTAGGAGAACATTATTTAAATACGCTCCCAGAGAACTTAAACAAGCTTTGGAAAGAAATAGAAAGCCCTTTAGCTTTTTTGATTGCTGAAATTGAATTGACGGGAGTTTATATTAATGCCCAAAAATTAAAACACTTAGCCAGCCTTCTCAGAGAGCAAATTGCAAACTATGAAGAAAATATAACTAAAGAATTAGATCTCAATCAGCTTAATTTAAATTCTTCGCAACAACTGGGGCAAGCTCTCAAAGCCAAAGGTTTCACGCTCAGCAAAGCTACTTCCTCGGGGCAATTATCAACCGACAATAAAACTCTACAAGAGCTGGCAAAGCAAGATTCAACTGGCTTAATTAAGAATATTATTGAGCACCGAATGCTTTCTAAGCTTCATTCAACTTATACCGATTCTTTGGTAGGGCAAATTAATCCGCTTACTTCAAGGTTGCATTGTGAATTCAATCAGGCTTTAACTTCTACTGGCCGCTTATCGTCAAGCAATCCAAATTTGCAAAATATTCCCGTCAAAAACCAAGAATTTGGTAAACTCATCCGAGCCAGTTTTTCAGCCGAAAACGAAAACAATATTTTAATTAGTGCCGATTATTCTCAAATTGAATTACGTGTTTTAGCTCATTATACAGGCGATCCGACTTTGCTTGACGCTTTTAATAAACACCAAGATATTCATCAACGCACGGCCGCCGAAATTTTCAAAGTTTCCCCTTCTGACATTAGCCCAGAAATGCGCCGTTTGGGTAAAACCTTAAATTTTGCGCTAATTTATCAGCAAGGAGTATATGCTACCGCTCAACAATTGGGCATTTCTAATAAAAAAGCCAGTGAATTTATTGAAAGATATTTTGAGGCTTTTCCTTTGGTGCGGCCTTTTATGGAAGAAACCTTAAATAAAGCTCGTGAAAAAGGCTTTGTAGAAACGCTTTGGGGGCGCAGGCGTTATTTTAAAAATCTTAATTCCTCGGCCGCCATATTGCGCAAAGCCGAAGAGAGAGCCGCTTTTAATGCACCATTACAAGGCTCTGCGGCTGATATGATGAAAATTGCCATGTTACGAGTTTCGGAAAGATTAAAGAAAGACAATTTACAAGCCAAAATAATTTTGCAAGTACATGATGAAATCGTGCTCGAACTGCCCAAAGAGCAAAAAACCCTAATTGAGCAAATACTTTTGGACGAAATGCCTTTAAATAATTTACCTAATCCTCTAAAAGTGCCAATCGAAGTGCAAATTGCTTTTGGAAACAATTGGGCCGAATGTAAGTAATCTCACAAATACTAATTAATTTTTACAATTTCATGTCAAACCTGCCTTACAATTCATTTAATAGTTATCTTAGACAAAAGTTTGGCAGTATTGTTTGGAGAATTACACTTGAAGGTGGCTTTGATTGCCCCAACAGAGATGGTAAAAGAGCATATGGTGGTTGCACTTTTTGCACAGCCGATGGTTCTTCTTCTAGAGCACAAAGCCCCGAAGATAGTATTGCCGAACAATTAATAAAAGGCCTCGAAAAACACCGTGAAAGGCATAAAGCCAAAAAATTTATTGCTTATTTGCAGTCTTTTACAAATACATATGGCTCGGTAGAACACTTAAAAAAAATTTACGATCAAGCTATTAATCATGAAGATATTATTATGCTTTCAATTGGAACTCGCCCAGATTGCTTGCCCAGAGAAACAATTGAATTAATCGAAACTTATACAAATAAACTAGAAGTTTGGATTGATTTAGGTTTGCAGTCAATTCATAATAAAACTTTAAAGCTCATCAATCGCGCTCATACTGCTGAAGAGTTTTTTGTGGCGATTGAAAATATAAAAAAGTTTGCGCCTAATACTAAAATTTGTGCTCATATGATTGCGGGCTTGCCTGAAGAAACTCTTGAAGACAGCTTTGAAACTGGTCTTGCTTTAAGTAAATTACCAATTGACGGCTTGAAAATTCATAATTTGTGCATTTTGAAAGCCACCAAAATAGCTCACGATTATGAAAAAGGTCTAATCAAAGCTCTTGAAATGAATGATTATATTGATTTAGTAATTAAGATTTTAAGTATAATGCCACCAAATATTACTATTCACCGCTTAATGGCCGAATCAGCCACGGATGAAGAATTAATCGCTCCTGAATGGGCAAATAATAAAGATGCTTTTTTGAATGTTTTGCGCCAAAAAATGCAAGAGCAAAATATAAATCAAGGCGATAAATTATTGTGTGTTTTGTGAGTTATACCAATTTCGTCAAAAAGGACGCTCAAATGTAAGTTTCAGATTGTATTGTTTGTTCTTGGTTTTGCTATAAAGTAAAATGTCAAGGAATTAAGAATAATCCAAACAATGAATCTGGAAGAATATTTAGGTAATATTATTAATCGCCATGCTCTTGGTAATGCGACTGAACATACTTTTAGAGGCGATTTACAACAACTTTTAGAAGCTGTCTGAAAAAAAGTAGAAACTGAGATAAATTAAAGTTAGAGTCGTCAAAACAAACTAACAATGAATTATCCCAGCGATATTAATAATAAACAATTTCTGTTAATTGAAAAGTATTTTGTGAGAGAAGAAAAAAGAGGTCGAAAAAGAGAAATACGGGAATGTTTAATAAACTGTGTCAATTCAAAAATAGTAAAATAAGTTGAATAA
>CANLTT010000087.1 GCA_947494115.1 Candidatus Caenarcanales bacterium | reverse complement strand
TTTAAATATAAATAATACTCTCTTTATTGCTACTCTTAAAGACGGTTTATATTATTTTCGAGATAATCAATTGTTCTCTGTTTCGGCTCTTCAGGGCGAATCTCTTAGTTCTATAATTTTTAATGACAAATATATTTATATTCCTTTAGACTTTTCTGGTGGTTTATTTGTTTTAAATATTAATAATTTACAAGAAGGCTTTACAATAAAGAATTTACATCGGCAAAGAATTTTAGAAATAATTGATTTTGAAAATAATATTTGGGTAAGAACCGCTACTGGTGAGGTTTATAAAATAAATGATAAAATGGCTCTTAAAGTTTTAGATAATATTGCAACTCTCAAAAAAACTGGTCAAAAATTATTCTTTTTAGATAATAATGAAGGTGCTTATATTTTGCAAAATGACTTTCCTGAAAAGGTTTTAGGCCTAGAAAATTACAAAATAAATGCAATATATTTTAAAGAAAATTTATATTGGGTCGAAACTTATAAACATGATATTTTTACAATTCAACCAGATGTACCAAATCAAGCTCTAGCTCAACCAGAACTACAGGGCATTAATATTTGGAGTATTGCAAAATACAATAATAAATATGTAATTGGCTCAAATAAAGGTGCTTTTGCGATGACTGATAATTATAAAGCTTATCCAATTGCCTCAGCTAAAGACCAAAGCACAATTTCGATTATTCAAGTTTGTAATCAATTATGGATTGGTACTTTGAATGGTTATTTAATTTTAGATAATTTTTAAGCAATATAACATAAATCTACCTTGGATTCAGGTTCTACTAAAATAATACTTATATTGTCTTTGTAAATTATTTGCCACTTTGGAAAACTATGATATTTTTTTGGCTTTAAAAGTAAATACTTCACTTGGTATTTTTGTATAATACTTTGATTTCCATGCTTTCTTATTAAATCAAAATCTTTTAAAATGCCTTTCCAGCTTGGCATTCGGCCATCAATAAAAACCTTAATATTGGGTTTATACCAAGCAATAAAACCGCCCCATTCATATTCAGCTAATATATTTCCCTTTAGGCTTTTTCTTTGGATAAAATCTAAAGCTTTTTGGGGATATTCCTGATAATAAGCAGTTGGTTGTGTAATTTGCTTAAAGCCCTTTTGTGAAACTTCCCAAGCAAAAGAACTAAAAGATAAAATGCCCAGAAAACTAATAAAAAAAATAAAATTAGTATTATATACAAAATGTTTTTTATTTTTTTCTAAACAGTCTTCTAGAGAACGTATATAAAAAGGCAAACTTAATAAAATAAAAAGCGGGAAATGTCTTATACTGCGCAAAGCTAAAACCGTGAATATCAAAATAATAACAAATTGCAAAAGTTTAGTTTTAAACCTAAAAAGAAAATAATAAAGCGAAATAATATAAATAATAAAAGGAATAAACCGAGTATTGCTTAGATCTGGGTTTTTCCATTCTTCTATCAATTTGTGCGAAGTCGAATCTAAAAATACCCGAAAAGATTCTAAATAAATTTGAAAATGATACGGATTAATTAAAGTGGCCAAAAAACATAAAACAAAAATAAAAGCTTTGTATTTAAATATTTTTTTCTTTTTATATGAACAAAGCAAATCTAGGCCAAATATAGCTAAACCAATAATTACGGCTCCGTGAAAATTAGCCCAAATTAAAAATAAAACGGGAAAATATTTGTATTTTTTTAATTTCTGAGAATAAACAATTCCCCAAAAACAGCTTGCAAAAAACAAAGAAACCACTTGCGCCCTAATGCCTAAACAACAACTACAAATAAATAAACCCCACAGAAAGCCAAACCACAAAGTGGCGTTTTTTATTTTAGGCCGAATTGAATATAAAATATTATAAAAACTAAAAAAAGTTAAACCCGAAAAAATAATTGCCAAAAGTATAAAATTATTATTTGATAGCTTATAAAAAATATACATACAAACATTCAACAACCATTCATGGTCAATCCATTCGTAGCCAGAGAGCGTATAACTATAAATATCTTTAAATTGAATGCCAGTTTTTAAAACATCATGTCCAACTTTTAAATGCCACCAAAGATCTGGATCAGAGCCTGGAGTAAAGTGTTTATATATAATCAAACTAAAAATAAAAATAATTAGAATCCAAGTAATACAATTTTTGGAGTATGCTTTTAAAATATTATTCATTCCTTTTTTTGGTTTTAATTCGTCATGAAAAAATCTTTCCCTTTATTGATTGTGTTTTCCCTTGTTTTTTTAAATATTTTACAAATTGCAAGCCAAGCCGAACTAATCAAAAGCGATTGGAAGCTTGAAGAACCCGAAAAACCCGCTGTTTCTGCTCTCGAATTAGAAACCCGCACTGCCCGCATTAAAGCCTTAGAATCTAAAAAGAAAGCCGAACAAGAAGAAATACAAAAAACCAAGGAAGAAATTCAAGGTAAGCGCAAAGATTTTATGAAATGCCTCAAAGAGAAAGGCGTAATTCTATATTCCAAAGAAAATTGCCCCGAATGCAAAGAACAAAAAGCTTATTTTGGTGATGATTTTAAAGATTTGGAATATATTGATTGCGATAAATCTCGTGTAACCTGTCCTTTGAATGGCATTAATACTTACCCAACTTGGTATTTAGGCAGTAGACTCGGCATTAAAAGAAAAGGTGTCAAAGATCTACCAACTTTAGCAAAGCTCACTGGTTGTCCTTGGTAAAAAATATTTAGAAAAATTAATCTAAAGCCGCTCCGTTTTCTTGTAGCCAAACTTCCATTTCTTGCAATTTAACAATTAAACGGCCATCTTCACGGCGATTGCGAATGAAACCTAGTTTACGAATATTGCCAGCGGCTTTAATGGCATAATTTAAAGAAACCTCGGCTTGCTTGGCAATTTGAGCCATGTTTAAACCGTCTTGCAGTAAAGCACCGTGCTCTGTCATTATGCCTTGGTTCAAAACTAATAAATAAATTGCAAAGCCAACTCTGACTTCAGGTTCTAGATTGCCCGCATTATTTTGTTCAGATTGTTCGAGTTGGTATTCCATAATTTAAGCTTATAATTTTCAGAGATTTAAATTGTATCAATCGAAATCAATTTACACTATATAAAATATCATGCCCATTTTAATTGCCCCTTCTATTCTTTCGGCTGATTTTGCTCGCTTGGCCGATTCCGTCGCTTTAGTTGAGCAAATTGGCGGAGCTGATTTATTACATATTGATGTTATGGACGGCCATTATGTACCAAATTTGACCATTGGGCCAGCGATTATAAAAGCTCTTCGCAAAAGCTCTAAACTGTTTTTTGAAACACATTTAATGATCGCAAACCCCGATCTTTTATTGGAAGATTTTATAGAGGCTGGCTCCAGTCGCATTGTTGTTCACCCTCAAACTTGCCCGCATTTACATAAAACCTTAAGTAAAATTAAGTCTTCTGGCATTCAGGCTGGCTTGGCCATTAATCCCAGTGAAGATATTGATATTTGTAGTTTTGAATATTTAGGCGAACTCATAGATAGCATAACCATTATGAGCGTTAATCCAGGTTTTCCAGCCCAAAAATTTATAAATTCGAGTATAAATAAAATTAGCAATTTAAAACAAAAGCTGGCTCAAATCGGTTTAAATCATATTCAAATTGAAGTTGATGGCGGCCTCAATTTACAAACAGCCCCTTCCGTAATTATGGCTGGCGCTAATATTTTGGTGGCTGGCAATGCCGTTTATAATGAGCCAAATCCTTTAAAAGCAATTCAGGAATTAAAAAATTTAAGTAAATAATGTTTAATTCGTCTTAATGCTAGTATCTTGAGGAAAAAGCTAAAATAAAGTTAATTAAAATATTTATAGTGTGCAGAATAATTTTTCACTTAAGGGCTTAATTGAGGTTTGGGTTAATCAGAATAGTCCTAAAAAAACTTATTTTCAGCTGATTGAAGATGCTTGGCTCAATGTTTCTCCGATTAAAGATGCTGGTGTAGCTGAAATTGTTTTTGAAACCCAAGAACTTATTATTGAAACTAAAAATCATCTTGTTTTATGTAATTTACAATTTCAGGCTTTGGAACTTTTGCAAGAAATTAATAAAATTTTAACTCAGCAAAATGAAAAACCGATTAACAAAATAAGATTCCGCTTGTTTAGAGCCAAACCCTGAAATATTAAAATTATTTAAAGCTAAAAACTTTGTTAGGTAAAACTTAAGCTTTGGAAAAGTTTAAAAAATTTTTCAATCATCTTTTCAAAAAATCACAAAGTTCAGTTATACTCAATTTTGTTCATGACATGATAATTTATGTCAGATACCCCTATACAAACAAATAATCCCATGAACTGGATCAAACATTTAGCTATTTGCTTACCTTTAACCCTTCTTTTGGTTGGCTGCGCTCCTAAAGAAGCTACTAAAACTGAAACAACCGAAACAACTGAAACTGTTGAGATGGCTAATCCACCAGCCGAAACAACTGGTTCAGAAACAGCTCCAGCTACTACAACTGAAGAAGTAAAAACTGAAGAAGTAAAAACTGAAGAAGTAAAAACTGAAGAAACCAAAACCGAAGAAACCGCTCCTAAAGCCCAATAATTAAGCCTTAGGTTTTTCTTTGACTTTCAAAATAAAGCTACCTAAAATAAAGAAGGGTGGCTTTTTTTGTTTAATTAAATTAAAAAGAGCTTTATGACAAATAAAAATACTTTTAATATTTGGGTTTATGGTGCTGGAGCGGTTGGCTGTTATTATGGTGCCCGCTTAATTCAGGCTGGCCAAAATGTTTTATTTATTGCTCGTGGTGAGCATCTTGAGGCTTTAAAGAATAATGGCCTTAAAGTTCTTAGTTATAGAGGAGAATTTGAGCTAAACCCAATACAAGCTTGCTCTGAAGAAGAATTAGATCAGCAATTTGCACCAGATATTGTGATGGTTTGCACAAAAACTTATTCTAATTTGGCTGTGGCTGAGCGTTTAAAACGAGTTCTCAAAAAAAATGTTCCGCTCTTTATTTTTCAAAATGGCATTAAAAGTCAAGAAATTTTTAAAAAGTTTTTTCCACCCGAATTTGTTTCTCGTACAATTATTAATGTGGCGGCCGCTCTCAAAGAGCCTGGTGTTTTATTGCACAGTGCTGGCGAATTAGTAACCGTGCCCGAAACTGGCTTTATGGCCGCAGAGTTTATTGAATTGTTTAAAGGTGTTGGTGTAAATAGCCGCTTGGTAGATAATATTGAAAGAGAGGCATGGTCAAAAACAGCTTGGAATGCGGCCTTTAATTCGGTAACGGCTTTAACACGCTTAACCACCAAACCAATTTTAGATGATAATGATGGTCATCTGCTTATTGTGAATATTTGTGAGGAAGTTTATAAATTAGCCAAAGCCAACAATATAGACCTACCGAGCGATTTGGCCGCCCAAAAAATTCATTATACGCAAGAAAAACTCGGTGATATTTCAACTTCAACTTTGGAAGCCGTAAAAAACAAAAAGAAAATTGAATACGAAGCTATTTTAGGTGATTTAATCGAAGAGGCCGACAGACTAAAAATGGAAGTACCTCATTTAAAGACTATTTTCACGCTTTTAAAACTTCTTGATAAAAGTAATGCTAGTTAAAATTCCTCTTTCAGAGTATCAAAACAAAAATTATTTGCCCAATAATAAACCAGTTTTGCGTTGGGGCGGCTGTGGTTTTGACGAGCAAACGCAAACTATTCTGGCCGAAATTGTTTATTCACCCATAGACTTACCTGAATTAGAGACAATTAAAGAATATGGCTTGGCCAAAAATTTAGGCTTAATGTTAATTCCGACTGGCTTGGGTTGCTCTATTGGTGGCTTTGGTGGCGATGCCAATTTATGTGCTAATTTAATTGCCGATGAATTTGATTATTTAATTATTAATCCAAATGTCTCTAATGGTGGGGCTTGGCAAAATTTGCAAAATAATATGCTCTATGTTGAAGGCGCTGGCATCGATTTATTCACGCAAAACCTAATTGCTCTGCGCCCCGTTAAAAAGAATAAAATTGGTTTATTAATCGATAAAGGAATTCCAGACAAGCTCATTCAGAGAGAATTAGAAATTATTAAAGCCGCCGAAACAATTTGGGGTTTAGACTTTTCGGGCTATGAAATTACGCAGGAAGAAATTAAGCCACAAATTGAATTATTGCCAAATGACTTTTCTAGTGGGTCAATTCAAAATGTTCAAACTTTATTAAACAGTGCTCAAAAGCTCATAAACCATCAAGCAGAAGCGATTGCTTTAATTACTAATTGCCAAACTGCAACTGAACAAGCCGAAAAAAATTATTTGCAAGGCACTGGCCCAGACCCGATTGGTGGAATTGAAGCCATTTGTTCTCATTTAATAACTCGCCGTTTTTTATTGCCTTGCGCACACGCCCCTTGCTTTGAGCCAGAAACACAAATTATGCCAAATATAGACAAACGGGTTTCGCCTGAAATTGCCAGTTTTAGCTTTTTGCCTTCGGTTTTAAAAGGTTTAATGCAAGCTCCAAAGCTTATAAAAGCCCATCAAATGCAAAACACCGATTTAACTTGCAATTCGCTAGAAGCTTTAATTGCTCCAGCTGATTGTTGGTTTGGTAGCAGTTTTTTGCAAGCCCATAAATTTAAAAGCTATGCCGTAGGCTCAAATATAACGGGTATGGGTTTAAAACCCAATTTATTAAATTTACCAGCCCTTGAAGTGAAGAATTATTTAGAATTAATCGGGCATTTGAGGGCTTATAAAAAAGGTTTGAAAATAACAAATTATTAACAATGGGTCAAGTAAAGATAACTATTCAGGTACTTTTCAGTTAATCGAAAAGCCTTGTCTCTGTACGTAAAATAAAATTACAAGTTCTAGATAATTTAGCATTTTTGAAACCTACTAAAAATGGAGAAGCTCATTAATTGAGAAAAGTTCTTTTTATTAAAATTTTCTCAGTCTTAGCGTGAATTGCCGAAAAAGCTTATATATCAAAGAAATAGGATTTTTTGCTTGACTCAATAGTTGCCCTTATATTAATACAGAATAATGCTAGTATATATATAATTTCTAGTCTCTATCTTTTTTTGCAAATGGTCATTCAAAAGCTTGGTTTGTATCTCAACGTAGTCAGCAAAAGTTCATTAGCAAAACAAGTCAAGTCTACTATTATTCAAGAAAAACAGACTTTATTAACACCGCCAACTGTGCCAGATCTAGTAAGTGAAATACTTAGAGGACAAATTAAAGAAGAACAAAGAGCAAATACTTTTTTGGGAAAGTTTGAAAAAGTTGTAAAACAAACTTGGCAAAAATTAACTGGTGCTGAAGCAGAAGACCCAGACTTTACACAACTGATAACACAAGAAGATGGAAGTTATGCTTTTGCAATGGCTGCTAAGAAGTTTGATTTTGAGGCAGGAAAAGAAAATTTATCTCAATTAAGAGCTTATTTCGATGGAAGCCCTGAAAGGATAAAAGAGTGGAAAGCTCTTGAGGAAGTATTTGAAGGAGATGAGTTCAAGATGCCAGGGGGGTATGACAAGAAAGTGCCTGCTTTACAAAAAAGGTTGAAAGAATCTCCAGAGAAATATATTAAAGAAGGTTTAACCAAAAAATTAATTGCTTACTTGTTAGCTCTTCCTTCTAGTAATCAAACACTCCAAAAGCTAAACAATGAAAAAGATTTAACCTATTCAAAACTATTTGAAGAATTGAAACATCACAGCTTAGGACTCACGGCTTTGGGAATTGAGTTTATTAAAGACCCAGAAAAAGCTTTATCTGGACTTAGAGCTTATTTTATTAATGGAAGCCGTGAAAGGAAAGAAGAATGGAAAGCTCTTACTGCAATATTTGAAGGAGATGAGTTTAATGGGCTAAGCAGCTATCAAAGTAAGGTGCCTACCTTACAAAAAAGGTTAAGAGAATCTCCAGAAGAATATATCGCAAAGGGTTTAACTAAAGAACTAATTGCTCATTTATTAGCTTTTCCTGCTAAAAACACACTTAAAAAAGTAGAAGAAGGTTTAACTCATTCTACTTTTTTTGAAGAATTGGAACATCACCGTCTAGGACTCACAGCTTTGGGAATTAAGTTTATTAAAGACCCACAAAAAGCTTTATCTGGACTTAGATCTCATTTTATTAATGGAAGCCGTGAAAGAAAAGAAGAATGGAAAGTTCTTGAGACAATATTTAAAGAGCTGAGTGGGGCTTTGAACTTAAAGATGCCTGCCTTGCAAAAAAGGTTAAGAGAATCTCCACAAGAATATATCGCAAAGGGTTTAACCAAAGAATTAATTGCTCATTTATTAACTCTTCCTGCTAAAGAAAGACTTAAAAAAGTAGAAGAAGGTTTAACTCATTTTACTTTATTTGAAGAATTGGAACATCACGG
>CANLTT010000086.1 GCA_947494115.1 Candidatus Caenarcanales bacterium | reverse complement strand
TATGAATATCAAAGTTATCAAATTTCTTTTTTGTTTCTGTTTTCATTGTCAATTCCTCATTTATTCAACTTATTTTACTATTTTTGAATTGACACAGTTTATTAAACATTCCCGAGTATTCGATAGTTAAGATTACCAATTATTAAAAATAGAATTTCTTGACAATAAGCCTTCAATCAACTCTTTATAAACTCAAATGGGTATTGTAATTTATTTTTTTAATAAAAAAAGAGCTGACCGAAAACTCAATCTAGCGGGATATTTTTAGTATTTTTCTAGAATGCTTAAAATTTTATTTCCTAGGCTTTGAAATTCTATTTTTGATTTGTCAAGATTTTCTTTTGTTCCTTTTTCTAAACTTCTCACTTCTCTTTCATCTAAATCAAATATTGCTTCACCTCTTCGATCACACAATGCTGGTAATTGACCATAATCTTTAATAATTTGGAGAGGTTCTTGAATCATGCGGCTTAAGCCATTAATTGTATGTGTATTTGCAAAAAATTCAACGACATCTGTTTTAATTTTTTCAATCCAATTTTGATGCTCTTTAATGGGTTTTTTATTATATTGATTATAAGAATTAATAATATAACCAATAAAAAGTCCTCTTCCAGAAAGAATAAATTTTGATTCTATATTGCTAGTATTTCTTTTTGATAGAGCAACAGCTGTAAGTTGCCAGTTTTGCTTCCAATTGTCAAAAGCTTTACTTATTTTTTCAATTCCTTGCAAACTAAAAACAGATGGCATCATAGGAACAACAAAATAATCAATTCCTAAAAATATTATTTGATTTAATATCCCTAAACTCGGCCCAGTATCAATAACAAAAATATCAAAACCATCATCAATTTCTTTTTGCATTAAGAATCTGTCTATACTGCTGGTCTGAAAATATCCAATTCTGTTTCCACTAGCGGCAAAATTATAAGCATTAGATAAAATCGATTCAAAGTAACTTAATTCAGGGCTTCCTGGAAGAATAAATAAATTTGTATATTTTGTATTTTCTAGCTTAACTGAAATATCTATATCAGAACCGCCTTCTACAATTCCTTTTATTACATCATAAATATTTTTTCTATTTTTAGGCAATAAGTTTTCTTCTTCAAAACTTTCACCAATACAGAGCCTTGACAAGTTACATTGCGGATCCAAGTCTATTAAGGCTGTTTTATATCCCTTTTGTGCAAAATAAACAGCCGTATTAAAGGCCAAAAGGGTTTTGCCTACTCCGCCTTTATTGTTACAAAACAAAAGTTTTTTAGATCTAGTAAATTTCATGTTTGAATATTAAAGCCAGCTAAAATCTTTAGCAATGACCCAATTTAAGTAACTATGCAATGCCTTAAATCATACCCTAAAACCAACTTGAGCTAATGAGAATAAAAAAAGAGCTGACCGAAAACTCAATCAACCCTCTTTATTATCCTGAATAAAAATTAAATCTCTATTGCTCCGTAGATGTGCCTTCTGGTGAGCCAGCCCAATCATACATATCGGAAGCCACTTCTTTTTCACCGGCTTTGGTCCAAGTGAAATAGTTATATGGTTTATCTTTGTGAGCACATTTGCCAAGTTCAACAAGCTTCATTGGCTTGTTTGGAGCACAACCAAAACACATAGGTTCTGGATCGCACTTTGGCTCTGGATTACATTTGTCTTCAAACAAACGTGCTTCTGAACCTGCGCTTACCAAGAAGGAAGCGGCAAATGCAAGAGCTAAAGCAAAATTAGTGAATTTTTTCATTTTTAATTGATTCTCCTAAACGAAGGGATATGGGAAAACATTTCCTTACTTATTCTATAATGAAACATCGCCTTTAGGGCTAAGCTTGACATTATAAAATTTCCCCTTCACTAAGTTTATAAATAAAGTTAATTCTAAGCAAGGGGAATTTTATTCTAATCGAGAGAACAGTTTAGAATTTGGGCTAAATTATTTAATTCATAAACACCAGCCAATTCATTTTTATTATCTAAAATCCAAGTAGGATAAACCAAAATGCCTGCACATTCGGCTTGCCCAGAAGAACAATCAACAACTTTAATTTGTTTAGCGGCCAAACCTAATTCTTGTAATTGGTCTTGAGTGGCTTTATATTGTGGTACTTTGCCTTTACTTGAATTAGTAATACCATAAAGAATAATATTGCGTTGTAAAAGACATTTAGCTAATTTATTTTGTTTTTCCTCTACAACAGCCTTGTCTTCGGTTGGATAATTGCTATTTGTTTGTAGGCTTTCATTAATATTAGTGCTTGATTGATTGCTTGTTGGCTCAACCTGATATTCGTCTTTTGAGTTATTTTGAGGTATTTGCTCAACAGAAGAAGAATTTGAATTGCTATCAATTGTACAATTAAAGGTTTTAGCAATTTGCACTAAGCTTTTTTCAGGACCTAGTAATTTTTTACCAGTGCTTGGTTCAACCCAAGTTGGAAAAGGAAAAGTATTAAATTTATTACATTCGGCTTGTTCTGAAGAACCACCTTTGCAATTATGAAAATTAGAACTTAAATATTTTTCAAAGGCTCCTTCAAACATTTCTTTTTGTTTATTACAATGCGAGCACTTTGGTGAGCCATAAAACTTAACACCTTTGGCTTTTAAACATTTGGCCAATTGTTCGGGTGAACCATATATTTCGCTGGTATTTGTCTCAGAAGAAGAACTTTCATTATTGTTAGCTCTAGAAACTGGCACAGCTGAAGTATTTTGCTCGCTTGTATAATTAGAATCACCAAGAGCTTGAGCAATATAAGCTTCGCAGTTGGCTTTGCGGGCAATTTGGTCTAAAGAAGCTTCACGCACAATTTTTTGACCATTTTCAAAACTCCATTGTGGGAACTTGCCAACTTTTTGCTGATTGCATTCTTTAGAATCAGCATTGCTAGCTCTACAATCTACAAAACGCACATATTTAAAATAAGGACCAAACATATCTTTTTGGGCATTGCAATGTCCGCAATTTTTGGTGCCATACATGGTGGCCTTGTTTTGCTGTAAACATTGAGCCAAGGCTTTAACCGCTGGAGGGTTACTTTCGAGAGAAATTTCTGCTTTTGCAAATAAATTACAAAAAAGCAGAGCCAAAACGGCAATAAAAACTTTTTTCATCATGCTTTATTTGAGTCTGTTTGTGAGTTCACATTTGATTATATAAGGAAAACTGGTTTAGAGAAAATTTAAAAAAAGTCAGACTAAAACCAGAAAGAAACGATCCAGTTTAAAACCTGAATACTGTTAAAGTTAGCTCAATTTAATACAACTTCTTTCTGAAAAGGTATTTTTGAATTTATAATTTAGGCAATCTTTATTTTTAATAATATAATGTCAAAACAAGCCATCAAGAAAGCCAAAGCCCCAGTTAATGCGCCCGAGAAAAAGCTTAAAAAATTAAAAGAAAGAAAAAAACTTTTGCTTCTTCGGCTTGATAAACAACAAATAAAGCTTGAAGCCTTAAAAGACGAAATTAAAACCTTAGGGAGATCGCATCCAAACGCTTTTTTGTATGAGACGCTAGAACAGCACAAAGTTTTATGTGAAGAAATTTGTGATTTGCTAAAGCAGAGCATAAAACATAAAAACCTTACAAAAACTCAAAGACAAGATTTAAAAAAAATGTTAAAAGATATGCAAGCTCAACTAAAAGAAGAAGAGCAAGCCTTAGAAGAAATTCTGCAAGATGAAGAATTTAACCCATTCAGTAATTTAACTGACGAAGAAATTCAACGCCTGCGAGAAAGCCAACAAGAAAAACCTTCTCTCGAAAAAGCTTTAAATGCTCTTGCGCCCTCAGCTTCGCCTGAAGAAAAGAAAAATATTAGAGCTTTATATCTTGAACTGGTTAAACAATGTCATCCAGACAAACATTCCAGCGAAGACCAAATCAAATATCATGATTTAATGCAAGAAATTAATAATGCTTACCATTCGAATGATTTTAACCGTTTGCTTCAAATTAAAACTAATATAATTAATTTTGAAAATCCCTCATTAACTGAAACTGCTGAAGAAAAACAAATTCGAGAAATCGAAACTTTACAATTAGAAATTGGGCTTTTAGAAAATAATTTAGAACGCTTAAAAACCGAAATTAGTAATATTCAAAAATCAGAATTTGGTTTGGCTTTAAAAGACATTAAAAAAATGAAAGAAAGTTTCTTTAATGATACAGAAGAGTTCATAGAGGAATTATATACATTAAAAAGAGGCTTAGAAGATTTTCTGGAAACTGGCATTTTACCCGAAGAATTGCTTGAAAAAGAAGAAGTGCTTTCTTTGGATGAACTTGATGAAGAAGAGGTGATGTATGCCATGCAAATGTTAATGCAGATGCTGAATAAAACTCAAAAAAACAAAAAGTAACACTTGCTTAATTTAAAAACTTTTATAAGCAATTTCAAGCATTTCTCTTTGTAGAGCATCGATTTGGGCATTGCTTTCGGTGTAATGATTAGCAATAATACTAAAGCTTAATAGACGGCCATGGCTGGTTTGTAAATAACCACTCAAAGCACGACTGCCGCTTATATAACCAGATTTGCCTTTTATTTTGTTTTTAAGCACAGAATTGGCAAAACGATTTTCTAAACTACCATCATGGCCAGCAATTGAAAGACTGTCTTCAAAAACTGCAAAATACTTGTGTTGGCGCATTCTGGCTAAAAATTCACTCATTTCACCTGCACTAATTAAATTTTTATAAGCCAAACCAGAGCCATCGCTTAAAACCAGCTTTTGCCTATCAAAGCCCATTTCGGCCGCAAAGTCTTTAACCATTTCGAGGCCTAATTCGGTGCTACCTTGAGTTTTATATTTATGGACAGCCGTCGTTTTAAGCAACATTTCGGTATAAAAATTATTACTATGTTTATTTATTTCTTTAATTAATTCACTCAAAGGCGGCGAACGGTGAACTGCCAAAAGTTTATAATTACTCCAATCTTTGTTTTCATGGTCTAAAAGTAGCTCGCCATTAAAACCGATATTTTTAGTTTTTAAATATTTGGCAAAAGTGTCAATAAAATAAAGGCTTGGCAAGGTTATAGTCAAAGATTCTTGTTCTGTGTAATTTTTGGGTAGCTGGCTTTTGAGCATAATTAAATTAGTTCCAGCTAAACGCCGATAAAATTCTTTAAATTCAGCCGCTCCTGAACTTTGCAAATTAATAAAACTAACAAAATCAGTATTAAATGGAAACCAAGTAATTTGTGGTTTGCCCGCTTTGGTGCTAACTTTCAGATCAATACAATTATCATTAAAAGACAAAGCATTAATTTCGGGGGCATAATAATAAGACAAATCATCCCAAGACCAACCCAAAGGCAGGCTCTGCAAATCAAAATAGGCATCATTGGCAATTAGGTTTCCTTCGATATTTTTAAAGTTCAATTGATTAACCAAGTTTTCAAAAGCAAAAAAGCGATTGCCAGCCGTAAACTTACCATCCATAGAAGGATCTCCAGTGCCAACAATATACAAGTTTCCTTTCCAGACATCATCAGAGCTTAATTTACCTTCACCATAAATTTTAGTTTCATAATAAAAATCGGGGCCGAGCTGGTTTAAAATAGCCGCACTAGTTAAAAGCTTAAGATTAGAAGCTGGCATTAAACGTTTTTTGGCATTAACTTGAATTAAACTTTCGCCAGTTTCGGCATCGGTAAAAGAAATTCCCCAAAAACCATTATTCTCTGAAATTAATTGATTGATTTGGTTTTCGGCTAATGGGTTTTGGAAAGCCCAAGAAGAAGAAATAATAAAAACAATGAATAAATAAATTAAAAACTGCATAAAAACATTCTACACATTTAAATTAATTGTTCATTTTTACTAATAAGTTTTTTACTAAGAAGTTCTACACGGCAAGAATTTCCAAACTATCAAAACCAGAATAATTATTTTTTGATTCATCTTTTGGCTTTGTTTTGCGAAAATTTAATAGCTAATATCAATCTTAAAATAAGTGAATTCTCATATTGTTATTATTTTTTTGGCTCTTTTATTTGGTTTAGTTCACAGTGGCATGGTAACTTTACGTCCCAAAGCCGAAAAATTTATTCCGCCACGGCTTTACCGAATTTTTTTTGTAATTGTCAGTTTTGCGTTTGCTACGCCTTGGTTGGTTTATTTGGTCAATCACCGCTATGATGGTTTGATTTTATTTAATTTACAAAAATCGGTTTATGTAAAGCTTTTGGTGGCTTTTATTGCAAGTTTGGCTTTTTTGTTTTTATACCCCGGCACTTTTCGTTTTCTTGAAATTGTACCTATTAGAAAGCCAACTCAAAGATTTTATGATAGTGGAATTATGCGCATTACAAGACACCCACAGCTAATTGGCATGAGTTTATGGTGTTTAGCGCATTTTATATGGATTGGTAGCACTTTTATACTTGCAACTTCGGCCGGCTTAATTGGTTATCATCTGTTTTCAGCTTGGCTTGGCGACCGCAGGCGTTTAGCTTTATTTGGCAAAGAATATCAAAAGCTCATTGATCAAACTTCTATTATTCCTTTTAAGGCTATTTTAGAAGGCAAGCAAAAGTTTAAACCCAAGGAGTTTTTAGATAAAGCTTATTTTGGGATTATAATTTTTATTTGCACAGTTTATTATTTGCATCCCGCTATTTATGAGAGTTTTGCAAAGTGGCAACTATTTTGATACTAGACTAATAGCAGTTTTTGCTTGAACAAACTTTTAGACAATTTGCATTTTTATTTAATAATTTTATATTTAAAAAATGAGCAGAAGCCACAATTAAACCGCCCAAAGTCATAAGCAAAGGATGCCAAATTTTTTCGAGACTTAGGCTTAAAGAAAACAGCTTTTCGAGAGAATAACCTAAAAGTAATAATAAAAAACCTAAAGCAAAAATTAAAGCTGGCATTTTAGATTGATGTTTGCAATAACCTTCTTTTAAGCTCAGAGAGGCCAAACAAGGAGCAATTAATAAACAAATTAAATCTAAATGTTCCCAACCTTCAAATATGGCTTTATGTGCGCCAGTTGTTAAAAGCAAACTCAAAACCAAAGGTGTTAAAGCGCAATGAATGGCACAAGTTACAGAGCCAATTAAGCCAAAAGAATCAACTTTTTTGAGAAAAGCAGAATTATGCACGACAAAATTTACCTAAAACAACTATTTTTTTATGAAGAAATTATACTTGAATAAACCAAAATACTTAAAAAACATTTTTTATGAAAAGAACCGCTCATCAAAAGAGGCAAACTAAAGAAACCCAAATTGAAATTAAACTAAATTTAGATGAATTTACCGAAAATAAAATTTCAACCAATTCGGCTTTTTTTAATCATCTGCTAGAACAGCTTGGTAAACACGGACTTTTTGGTTTAGAAATACAGGCGATTGGCGATATTGAAATTGACGATCATCATTTGATTGAAGACACTGGCATTGTTTTAGGTTTAGCTTTTAAAGAGGCCTTGGGTGAGCGCAAACAAATTAGAAGATATGGCTCTGCCCGCTTGCCAATGGACGAAACTTTAATTGAAACCGATCTAGATTTAACCACAAGGCCATTTTTATTTTATAATCTACAGCCCAAACGAGAATGGATTGGTAGTTTTGACACAAGTTTGCCTTTAGAATTTTGGCGGGCTTTTGTGAATAATTGTGGTTTAAATTTGCATATAAATCAAATTCGTGGCGAAAATGCTCATCATATAATCGAAGCTAGTTTTAAGTCTGTGGCTTTGGCTTTGAGAACAGCCTGCGAAATTGATCCAAGACAAAAAGAAGACAGCATTATTTCGACCAAAGGTGTTTTGTAAATTGTGCTTGAGACACCATAAACTTTTTCAAACTGGCGGATAAAGATTTTCCCAGACTGCTTAAAGCACAAATCAAGAAACCAAAATTTAACTGAGTTTATTGATGAAACGGTCTTTTGTCCTTATCAAATTAAAACAAAACATGTTTACTGGCTGAACGGAAATTACTAAAATAAAAGTTAAAATTATTTCATTAAGTAAACAAATATTAAGCAAATTGAAATAAATGAAGAAAAAGGAAGCTCTCAGCAGAATAAGGATTAATAAGCTTTTAGAAGAAGCAGGCTGGAGATTCTTTGATAGCGAAAAGGGAAACGCAAATGTACTTTTAGAAAACTATGTAAAAATAAAACGAAATGATTTTGATGAGTGGGGAAATGACTTTGAGAAAACTAAGTATGGCTCTTTAGATTTTTTATTGGTAGACAGCAACAATAAGCCTCTATGTGTTTTAGAAGCTAAAAAGGAAATCATTCACCCTTTATCTGCTAAAGAACAAGCTAGAAAGTATGCAATGAAGTTGATCCGAAAAAGGGGACAAATTGAACGAAGAACAAGTCAATAATTAAAAGGAGTTCAATTTATGTCTAAATACGAAAAAGAATTTAAAGAAGAAGCAATTAGATTGTGCAATGCAAAA
>CANLTT010000085.1 GCA_947494115.1 Candidatus Caenarcanales bacterium | reverse complement strand
ACAATCTAATTGCTTCTTCTTTAAATTCTTTTTCGTATTTAGACATAAATTGAACTCCTTTTAATTATTGACTTGTTCTTCGTTCAATTTGTCCCCTTTTTCGGATCAACTTCACAGATTCTTGAAAAGAAGTATTAGAATATTGGCAAGACTGAAAAACTTTTGGAAAGTCATAAACAAGTGTCTATAAAAACAATTTCAAAACCAACAATCGAAGAAAAAACTCTTCAGTCCAGCCAAAATTCAGGAGAATTCTTACTTAGAAGATTGCATTCTCTGGCTGGTTTATTGCCTTTAGGTTTATTTTTAGCGTTTCATTTAACCGTCAATAATGCCGCTGTCAAAGGCCCAGAAGCCTTCAATTTTGTGGTTGCGGCTTTGCGCTCAATTCCTTATTTGCCTTTTGTAGAAATGGCCATTTTAGGAATACCTTTCTTATTTCATGGACTTTATGGCTTAATCATAACTCCTAATGTTGCTCGCACTAATTTAACGGCATATTCTCAATCACGCAATTGGGCTTATTTTATGCAGAGAATAACAGGCATTATCGTATTTGTCTTTTTAGCGGTGCATATTTGCCAATTCCGTTTTAATGAAGATTTAGACTTTCATTCAGTGGCCAGCTCTTTGCGTCAACCAGCTTGGGCAATTGCCTACTTAATTGGAATTACGGCTACTGTTTATCATTTTGCAAATGGTCTTTGGAATTTCTTTATTTCGTGGGGAATTACGGTCGGCAAAAAAGCCCAAAAAGTTTCGGCTGTGGCTTGTTCTTTAATCGGTTTTGTTCTGCTTGGAATCGGACTTTCGGCTTTGTGGGCTTTTTATAGTGCGCCACCAGTACCAACCAAAGCTGTTATTCAACAAAATATAAGCTTTGAAGATTTATGGGCAGAAGATAGCATAAAAAGCGATAACCAATCAGGCGAAGTAAAAGTTAAGGAGTAAAAAATGAACAAGAAAACAAAAATTGCAATTATTGGGGGTGGTTTAGCTGGTTTAGGAGCCGCTATGCGCATTGCAGAAATGTCAGCCGAAAAAAAAGATATTATTGTGCAATTATTCTCAATTGTGCCAGTAAAGCGTTCTCATTCGGTTTGTGCGCAAGGTGGTATAAATGCCGCCAATAAATACACTGGCGATTCCACTTATCAGCATTTTGACGATACGGTTTATGGTGGCGACTTTTTAGCTAATCAAAAACCAGTACAAAAAATGTGCGATTCAGCACCAGACATTATTGATTTATTTGACCGCATGGGTGTTCCTTTTAATCGTACTTCTGAAGGCAATATTGACCGTAGACGTTTTGGCGGAACTTTGCATCCTCGTACGGCTTATTCTGGTGCCACAACTGGTCAGCAACTTTTATACGCTCTCGATGAACAGGTGCGCCGCTATGAAGCCGAAGGTTTAGTGGAAAAATATGAAGGCTGGGAGTATTTATCTACAATTTTGGATGAAAACGGCATTTGTTGCGGTATTGTCGCCCAAGATTTAATTAGTATGGAAGTTAAGGCTTTTCCTTGCGATGCGGTAATTTTGGCAACTGGTGGACCTGGTCAGGTTTATGGCCGTTCAACCAATTCGGTTAGCAATAATGGTTTAGCGGTTATTTCGCTTTATCATCAAGGTGCAAAATATGCTAATGGTGAATTTATTCAGGTACACCCGACTGCGATTGGTGGCGATGATAAATTACGTTTAATGTCAGAGTCAGCTCGTGGTGAAGGTGGTCGTGTTTGGGTTCCGGGTGATGCTAGCAAAACTTGGATAGACCAAGAAGGAAAAGAACGTCCCTGCGGTGAAACTGGTAAACCTTGGTATTTCCTCGAAGAAAAATATCCCGCCTACGGTAATTTGGTGCCACGTGATATTGCTACCCGTGAAATTTTCCAAGTGGTTTATGAGCTTAAAATGGGCGTAGATGGCCGTCCTTTTGTTTATTTAGATGTTTCGCATATTGCCAAAGAAAAAGGCATTGAATATATTGACCGCAAGCTTAAAGGCATTTTAGAAATTTATGAAAAATTCAAAGGCGTAGACCCTAGACAAGTGCCAATGGAAATTTTCCCAGCTGTGCATTATTCGATGGGTGGTCTTTGGGTTGATGACGAAACTCATATGACCAATATTGAAGGTGTTTTTGCCGCTGGCGAATGTGATTATCAATATCATGGAGCCAACCGTTTAGGAGCCAATTCTTTACTTTCTTGCGTTTATACTGGCCTTGAAGTAGCGGGCCCTGAGGCGGTTAAATTTGCCAAAAACCGTTTAAAACCAGCAAGTGAAACGGCCTTAGAAGTTCTTGAAAAAGAAGTAAATAAACAAAAAGACTTTTTAGATAAACTTTTAAATTTAAGTGGTCCTGAAAACCCTCGAAAATTGCACCTAGAGCTTGGCAATTTAATGACAGAGAATGTAACCATTGTAAGGGAAAACAAGTCTTTGCAAGAAACCTATAATAAAATTTGCGAATTAGAAAAACGTTTTTGGAATATTACAATCCCAGATAAAGGCAATTGGGCAAATCAATCTGTGCGTTATGCTCATCAACTCTATTATTTATTCAGTTTGGCTAAAATAATCACGCTTGGTGCTTTGCAAAGAAATGAATCTCGAGGTGCTCACTATAAGCCACAATTCCCCGAAAGAGACGATGATAATTTCTTAAAAACCACAATTGCTATTTATAATGAAGCCTCTAATGCGCCGATTTTGTCATATCAAGCAGTAGACACCTCTCTGATTGAGCCACGCAAAAGAGATTATTCTAAGAAATCAGCAGCCGCCACTAAAGTCAAAAATTAATTAAGGAGAAAAACAAATGAAAAACGATAATGAAAACTATGAAGAGCCAGAAGAAGACGAAGAAGAAACTGAAGACGAAGAAGAAGGCGGCGAAGAGTATGAATTAACCCCCTCTGAAGCACTTGAAGAAGTTAGCAATGAAATTTCAGTTGTCTCTGAGATGCTAGAGCAAATTGTAGATTTAATGCAAGAAAAACAAGAACAAGATCAGCAATTCCAAGACAGGCTAATAGAAGCCCTCGAAAAAATCGCCAATAAATAACAGGAGAATAATTTTATGAACACTGAAAATAAAACCGTAAAATTTAAAATCAAAAGACAAATAACTCCCGATTCAGAGCCGTTTTGGGAAGAATATGAAGTTCCATGGAAACCAAGTTTAAATGTGATTACGCTATTGATGGCACAAAACACTGATCCAATCACTAATAATGGTAGCAAAACGACCCCCGCTTCATATGATGCTAATTGCTTGGAAGAAGTTTGTGGATCTTGCACTATGATCATTAATGGTAAAGTGCGTCAGGCTTGCACGGCTTTGGTAGACAAACTTGAACAACCAATTAGCATTGAGCCTATGACTAAGTTTCCGATTGTGCGTGATTTGATGGTGGATCGCCAGCGTATGTTTGAATCGCTCAAATGGGTAAAAGGTTGGGTTCCAATTGACAATTCATCACCAGTTGGCAAGGGACCAAATATTTCTTCGGAAGAACAACAAAAAGCTTATAATTTTTCAAGTTGCATGACTTGCGGTTGTTGTCTTGAAAGTTGCCCTCAATGGTCATCCGATGAAGCTTTTATTGGTCCGCAAGCTATTGCGCAAGCTATTCTCTTTAATACTCACCCAACGGGCAAAAGCCTAGAGAGCGAGCGTGTGCAAGCTTTAATAAATAATGGCCTAAATATTTGTGGAAATGCCCAAAACTGTGCCGCCGTTTGCCCAAAAGAAGTTGATTTGATTGGAGCAATTTCTGAAGCCAATTGGCAAGCAACCAAACATATTGCCAAAAGCTTTTTAGGAAAACACTAAAAATAGAAGCCAAAATTTAAGTTTTTAGCTGTTTTTAAAGCTATAATTTTGGCTTGTTTTGATTATTGGTTAAGTACAAACACTAAATGACCCAAACCCTCACCAGAAACAGTAAAATTACTTTTAATTTAGTCCAAATTTATACTGAGATTTGGAAACACAAAAGCTTTTTATTAAATTGGACCAAAAGAGAGATAGAAATAAGATATAAAGGTTCGTTTTTGGGAATTATTTGGAATTTTTTGAACCCACTTTTATCTTTAATGATTTACTTTTTTATTTTTTCTCGTATTACACAAACACAAATTCCTAATTATTTAGTTTTTTTATTTATTGGTATTACTTCATGGAATTTTTCGGTACAAACTATTACCAGAGCCACTGATTTACTCGCTTCAAGTGCGGGAATTTTAAGAAAAGTTTATTTGCCGCAAGAAACTTTAATTATCTCATTGGTAATTTCAAACGCCGTTAATTATCTTGTTTCTTTTGGCTTGGTTTTACTTATAATTTTTTTAACCAAAGCTAAAATTACTTTTTATATTCTTTTGATACCATTTGTTGTTTTGCTTCAATCTTTCTTTTTATATAGCACCTGTTTGCTTTTGGCTTCGGCAGGAGCAATTGTAAGAGATTTGGGGCAAATAGTTGGGACGATTTTAAGTTTATTGTTTTTTCTAACGCCCATTATTTACTCGGCCGAAACCATTTCTAAAAAGTTTGCTTGGCTTTTAAATAGCCAGCCTTTTGCCGCTCTATTATCTTTGTACCGAGATGTAGCTTATTATGGGCGGCTACCAAATTTGCATTTACTTTTGTATTTTTGTATTTTGTGTATTTTGTGGTATTTATTTTGTCATTGGGTTTTCAATCGCTTAAGATACTTAATTGCAGATTTAATTTAAATTTATGAATCAAGAAAAAGAAATAGTTGTTCAATTTAAAAATGTTAGCAAAATCTATCATTCTGCGATTAAGTCTTTTAATTTGCGAGAAGTTTTTGCTAGATTGTATCAACCAAAACAGCCAATCATTACAAAATATAAAAGTCTCGACAATATTTCTTTTGAAATTTTCAAGGGCGAAACTGTGGCGATAATTGGCAAAAACGGCTCAGGGAAAAGCACAGCCTTAAAAATGATAGCTGGTCTTTCTGCTCCTACCGAAGGTGAAATTATTATTAATGGCAAAATCACCAGTATGCTTGAGTTGGGTTCGGGCTTTCATCCAGACTTTACAGGCCGAGAAAATATCTTTTTGAATGGTAGTTTATTTGGCATGAGCAATTATTATTTAAATTCCAAGGTAGAAGAAATTATCGCTTTTTCTGAACTCGGCGACAAAATAGAAGAACCAGTTAGAACTTATTCTTCTGGAATGATGTCTCGTTTAGCTTTTTCGGTGGCAATTCAAACTCAACCCGAAATTTTGATTATTGATGAAGTTTTGGCTGTTGGTGATATTGCTTTTCAGGAAAAATGTTTAAATAAATTTGAAGAAATTAAAGCCAATAAAAACACAACCATTATTATGGTAACGCACTCTCTCGAACAGGCGACCGAACACTGTTCAAAAACAATTTGGATACAAACAGGTAAATTAATGGGTGTCGGCTCTTCGCCAGAAATTATTGAAGAATACAAGAACCTAATGGCTCAAAAATAATAAAACCCAAAATTATGCCCTCTCTAAAGCTTGAAGAAAAGGGCATAAAATAAAATTAACGCTTGGAATATTGAGGCATTTTTCTAGCTTTGCGGCGGTAATAATGCTTGCGCTCAACTTCTCTGGGGTCACGGGTTAAAAGACCAAAACCTTTTAAAATTGGCTTATTTGATTCATTAAGCTCAACTAAAGCCCGAGAAATTCCTAAAGAAATTGCATCGGCTTGGCCTTTAATGCCACCACCATAAACATTTACTAAAATATTAAATTTATCAAGTGAGTTGGTGCGAGTGAGAGGCTCTTTTACACGTTCAAGCCAAAAATCACGGCCACCAAAAAATTCGGCTAATTCTCTTTTATTAACCTTAAACTCACCAGTACCGGGGCGAAGAATAACTCTTGCTACTGCTCTTTTGCGTCTACCTGTTGCGGAATATTGAACTGCCATTTTTTTGTTTTAGATTAAGGGGATTTCGGAGATAACAATTGGTTGCTGTGCTGAATGAGGATGTACTGGACCAGCATAGACTTTTAATTTGGTTAATTGCGCCCTTGCCAAAGTAGATTCTTTAGGGAGCATACCTTTAACGGTTTTGTAGAGAACCTTTTCGGGAATTCTCTTGAGAAGTTGTTCTAAACTTTCAACACGCAAACCGCCAGGGTGGCCAGTGTAACGGTGATATTTTGTTTGAGCACCTTTGTTTTTGCCAGTATATGTAACATATTTAGCATTAATTACAACTACAAAATCGCCGCTATCAGCGTGAGGAGTATAACTAGCTTTTCTTTTTCCGCGCAAGATGCGGGCAATTTCGGTGGCTAAACGGCCTAAATTTTTGCCTTTAGCATCTATTAAATACCATTTGCGCTCGGCAGTTTTGGCATTTAAAAATATAGTTTTATTTTGGGCTGAGTTTTGTTTTAGATTTGATGTCATTGAAGCACTTAAAATAAAGTATACGGATAGTCAATTTTTTCTAAGCAAAGTCCTTGAGCGGGAGCAGTAAAGCCAGCTAAGGTTTTATCCTTTAACTTAAAAGCTTTTTCTAAAGAATTGACCTCTAGTTTAGCATTTTGAATATCAATTTGTGTACCGATAATAATACGAACCATATTATACAAAAAATGATCAGCAGAAATCTTAAATATAAATAAATTATTTTCTTGTTCTTGCCAATATGCTTCAAAAACCTCACACAATGGGCAAGTATTTGTTTTACTAAATTTACTTAAACCGCTAAAATCATGTTTCCCAAGCAAAATTTGGCTAAGTTTATTTAATGCTTGGCAATTTAGCTTAACTGAAGTATGCGCCATCTGAGAACCATCGAGCGGTTGTCTCTGCGCAAAAGCCCTAATTTTATAAATATAACTGCGTTTAACCGCCAATTTACGAGCATGAAAATTAGAATCAACTTCTTTTATTTTTAAAACAGCCACATCAGACGGCAAAATTCCATTCAAATGGCGACAAAAAGTATGTTCATTTAAATTGGGGAAATTGTCTTCTAAATCAAAATGGCCAATCATGGCTCTTGCGTGAACACCAGCATCAACACGGCTTGCTAAAATAATTTTGACCTCGATTTTCAAAAAAATATTAAAGGCTTTTTCTAGTTCGGCTTGTACTGTGCGGTGGCCATCGGCTTGCTTTTGCGAACCAGAAAAATTGCTTCCGTCAAATTGGCATAAAAAAGCGAAGCGAGGCAAAATGAAAAAAGTTTTAGGAAACTGGGCTAATTATAAACTGCAAAATTTTTTTAATTTAACTTTAAGAATTATCCTAAATTAATTTTTGGGATTTTTTTTGATTGGCTTTTTCTTCCAAGGTTTGCCAAAAGTGGGCGTAGCCATAAAAACACTAAAATGAACTCTTGCGTCAGCAGAACTACCAGCATTTAATTTGTTTGTAAACGGAAAACCAATATCCATTTGTAAACCTAAAGATTCAGTTAAATTTGCTCTCAAGCCAGTTCCAGCCGAAAGCAAAAAGTTTTGCGAATGCCAGCCGCCTTTAGAAGTTTTGACACTGCCTTCATCAATAAAACCAACTAATTCAAATCTTTTATCTAAATTCCAGCGGTCTGTGGGCATTGGCAAAGGAAAATGATATTCTAAACTAGAAAATTGTCCAATATCGCCAATTAAAGCACCTTCTTGATAACCTCTAACTGTACGCAAGCCACCAATTTGATATTGCTCAATTGAAGGCAAACTATTAGCAGACATTTGGCCACCAGCCCTAAACAAAAAATAAGAAGGCTGTACATTTTTTATTATTTTGCCTAAATCTAAAAATCTTTGGGTGCGGTTCATTTCACCGTTTATAAGAAAAAACTCCGATTTGCCACCCAAAACATTAAAACCTTCTGAACTTTGCAAAAAGCCATAAAATGCGCCTTCTTTATCAATTTCATTCCAAGTTACTCTCTGAAATAAATTGCATATTGACGTATCAGCAATTTTATTGCCAGCAAATTTAGTTTCGGATTCTTTTAATTGCCAGCCAAATTCACCATTAATTTGCAAATTGTCTTTGTTTACAATTTCTTGGCCAATATAATTAGACGCAATCTGGGAAAGCCCTTTTAAGCGAGAACCAGAATAATTAGTGTTTACGTTTCCTAAATCATAGCTTGCGCCTAAATAAGTGCCACGAGAATTTATAGGCACAACATAATTAACTCCGCCTCAAAGCGTTTTACTGGCAACTGAAGTATTTAAGGTTAAAGTATCTGTGCGGCCAAGCGGTGAATAAAAAATCACGGACGCACCAGTACGAACTATACCAACATTAGGCCGCCCTTGATTATTGACTTGCGGCATAACTTGAAGTAAATTGGCAATTTCGGAAACTTCTAAAACAAGATCGCTGGCATTTTCTTTATCGCTTGGAATTACTTTGGCAATTGTTCTAAAATGGCCTTTGCGATTGAGCTTGCTAAGAGAATTTTCAAGTTCATTTAAATTAAAAACTTCGCCTTTTTTAGGTCTAATTTGGCCTCTTAAAAAAGAATGACTAAGACGTTTATCATTTAGAAGCTGTCTGAAAAAAAGTAGAAACTGAGATAAATTAAAGTTAGAGTCGTCAAAACAAACTAACAATGAATTATCCCAGCGATATTAATAATAAACAATT
>CANLTT010000084.1 GCA_947494115.1 Candidatus Caenarcanales bacterium | reverse complement strand
TGGGTCATTCCCTCTTCAAGAGCCTGAATTACCCTCTTTCTTAAATCCATTGAATATGCCATTCCTTTATTATACTGCTTTGTTTATGGGGAACGCTATAGTAATTTGCGTCTTAATTGTGTCTTTTCCACCGCCTGTATAAATTATGTCATTTCCTTGGCCAGTATTAATTACATCATCACCTTCGCCTGCCAGAAGGATATCATCGCCTGAGCCGCCAGTTAAAGTATCATTGCCATTGCCACTACGCAAAACATCATTGCCGTAGAAGCCGTCTAATACATTATTTTTACCAAAGCCAGTTAATATATTATTTTTTTGGTTGCCAGTGCGATTAGGTGAGATATTGATTTCTTTAAACTGGGTTTTGCTATTTAAACTATCTTTTAACTCTTGCAGAGAATCACCAGCTTTAGTTTCAAAACTAATTTGCGTTTGACCTAATTTAAAAGTAGTTTTGCCATCTTTAGTTTCAGAATCAACTTTATTCCAATCAATACCAATAACTTCACCTTTAGCATCTAGCTTGGCAATTGATTCACCTTGAGCATTTTTGGCTTCTTTTAAGGCTTGTAAATCTTTAGGTAATATGCTTAAAGAAATTTTGTCTTGCTTGTTCCAATCGGTGATTGTGGTGTTTACACCTTTTTTAGCATCAAAAGAAATATGGCTAGCAAAAAGATCGCTACCAGCTCCTCCAGTCAAAACATCAGTGCCAATACGCCCGCCCAGAATATCATTGCCAGCTCCACCTGAGATTTTATCATTGCCAGCTCCACCAAAAAGTTTGTCTGCTCCTGCGCCAGCAATTAAAGTATCATCACCTCTGCTAGCAAAAACTAAACTATTCCGATCGCCTAATTTAATTTCAGTGCTAGCTTTGCCTTGATCAAAATTTACCAAAACACCAGAATTACTATCAGTTAAATCAAGTTTTGCTTCGCTTGGATTATTATAAATTACCGAGAAAGGATTCATCGTTCTTGGAGAAAAAGGAGTAAAATCTATTGGCCCACCAGGAATAAAACCTCTTTCATCTGGCTTCGCCTTCGGAATAAAAATATCTGGCTTGATTGCGCTATTATCAACCAAACCTGTTTCATCTGGCTTTGCGCTTGGCGTTTTAGCTTGGTCTAGGTCTTCAGTTTTTTTATTTAAATTTTGAGTTTTTTCGAATGCATTACGAGCATTAAAAGAATCAGAATTAGTGATATTGTTTGACATAAAATTGGAATTTCTAGATAAACAAGCTATGCCCATTAAAATATCTTTAACAAACAGTTCTTTTGACCCAAAACAAAAAGGGATAACCGCATGAAAAAAGAATTTTGGATTATTTCGCTGGCCTTTATTTTATTTGGCGCAATTATTATTTATCTTGAATCGCCTTTTGGGTCGATTGCAGGGCAAATTGCTTTAAAAGGTTCGGGTAAGTTTATTGCAAGTTATGATCTTGAGCCTAAAGACAAAGTTTATGCTTTAGCCATTAAAAATGAAATTGGTAAACAACCTTTAGAGAGAGGCGTTTGGGTTGAAAACAATGGGCATTTTAAAATAAATAAGCTTCCTGTCGGTGAATATACGCTCCGCATCAAGGCTCCTAATTATGGAACTTATAATGAATATGGCTTATATGTGGCTGATGGCCAAACAGCAGTGGCTAAAAATATTGTGCTCACCCCAATTGAACCGTGGGCGAGTTTGGGATCTAATACGAGAGTTTTTAATAGTCAAGAAAAACCTTATTTTTGGATTAATGCTTCAGGAGCGCAAAAAGCTATAGTTAAAATTTATAAAACTGATATTTTGCAATTGCGCCAAAACAAAGATCTTGAATTGAGTGCCGAACTTAACTTATTTAGGCCAAATAAAGAGCCAAGCCAAATTTTTGACCAAAACGATTTAATTCACACTCTCGAACGGGAGCTAAAACCTGATTATACAGACTGGGCAAGAGCCGATTTCAAACTCGAAAAACCGCTTCCAATGGGTGATTATATTGCTGTTCTGGAAATTTTTAATAGTAATGGCAAAAAGAATTGGAATGTTCTTTGCTTTTCGGTCAGCGATTTGGGCTTGATTATTAAGGCTGGCCCTGAAAAAGTTTTAATTAGAGCTATTAATTTGAATACTTTAAAACCAGTTGATAAGCTCGATTTGAAGATTTTGGAGCAAGCTAAAACGATTGCCAGTTTCAAAACTAATGCGCAAGGTTTGGCGGTTTATCCTTTTAAAGAGCCTAAGCAGAATTATAATTTTTTGGTTTATGCAAACACTGCTTTGGGCAAGGCTTATAGCGGTATGTCTTTTTGGGGCAATGCTTATAATACTTACAAAACCTATTTTTATACCGAAAGGCCGATTTATCGTTTGGGTCAGACTGTTTATTATAAGGGTTTGGTGCGTAAACTCACGGGAGACAATTTTAATAAAGCGCAGATCAATTTGCCAATTAAGCTGAGTGCAAGCGATCCAGACGGTAATGAAATTTGGAAAGGCAATTTAAAAACTAATAAATATGGCACTTTTAATGGCTTATTTGAAATTCCTTTAGCGGGCAAAACGGGTGGTTATCAATTTACAATCACTTATCCAGACGGCTATGAGTACTCAGACAGTTTTGAAGTTGCGCAATATAAAAAACCAGAATTCAAAGTTGAAGTTGTACCGCTGGCTGGGCAAGTTGTGGCTGGCAATAAAATCAAAGCCCGCCTGAAGGCAGAATATTATTTTGGGTCGCCAGTGGCCAATGCGCAAGTTAAATATTCGGTTTATTCGGCCGACGATTGGAGCACTTATTATCGCTTAAAGCCCCGCCCCGCTAATGAACAATATTATGATGATTGGCTGGAGGAAAATTATGATGACCCTTATTATGCGGGCGATTATTTGAGTGAAGGCGAGGTTAGCACCGATGAAAACGGCATGGCCACAATTGAAATTGATACTGAAGCTTTAGAAACTAGCTCTGAGAGCGAAAATACAATTAATAAACAATATAAAATACAAGCCGAGGTTTCTGATTTAAGCCAATCTACGGTGGTTTCTAGTGCTAAGGTTTTGGTTACGGCTGGCGACTTTGCTTTATTTATACAGCCCGCCAATTATGTTTATAAAGCTGGTGAAACTATTTCGGCGCAAATTAGTGCTCTAGACTTTAAAAGACAGCCAATTAAAAACCAAGAAGTTCTCTTAAAGCTGATTTATTGGGCAAAAACAAAAAAAGAAGGCGAATATAAAAGCCAAATTATTAAAGAAATCACCAATTTAAAAACTAATGAAGAAGGAGAAGTTTCAGCTCAAATTGCTCTTCCCGAAAGCTTGAACACTAATAATTATTATTTGCAAGCCCAAGCTAAAGACTCAGAAGGCCATTTAATCACCAATCAAAGCAGTATTTGGATTACTGATGACAAACAACAATTCTTTTTAAACAGTCAAGAAGCCGAAAAACAAGCTCTTGCCATAAAATTAGATAAAATGGTTTATAAGCCAGCCGAAATTGCTAAAGCCATGATCACCGCACCGATTACGGGCAAAGAAGGGCTTTCGGCTTTGATTACACTTGAAGCCAATGGCATTAAAGAATATAAAATTGTGCCACTTAAGGCTTCAGCTCAATTACTTGAGATTCCAATTTTAGACTCTTATGCCCCCAATATTTATTTAAGCATTGCTTTTGCTGGCTCTAAGAGGCAATTTTACACGGCTACCGAAATGCTCAAAGTTTCTCCTGAAAACCATTTTGTTAAAGTGCAGATTGAAGCTGACAAAACCAAATATAAACCAGGTGAAACCGCAAATTATATTATCAAAGCCTTTTATCCAAACGGCCAGCCAGCGAAGGATATGGAATTTTCTTTGGGCGTAGTTGATGAAAGTATTTATGCTATTAGGTCTGAGACGGCAAGTAACTTACAAAAATTCTTTTATGCTAAACGAGAAAATGCTGTAATAACTCTCTGTTCCTTCCCAGAGCAATATTCTGGTGGCCCTGACAAAATTGAACCCCGCTTGCGCAAAGATTTTAGAGATATGGCCGCTTGGTTTCCAGTTTTAATCACTGATTCTAAGGGCATAGCCAAAGCTAGTTTTAAATTACCTGACAATTTAACTTCTTGGCGAGCCACAGCCAGAGGCATTAATGCTAATTTAGATTTAGGCGAAGCAATACAAAATATTACTACCAGCCAAGATATATTGGTGCGTTTGGCTTTGCCGAGGTTTTTTACGCAATACGATCAAAGCTTTATAAGCGCAATTGTGCATAATTATTCAGATCAAACCCAAAATATAAATCTTGCTTTAGAGCCTTCAGAGCAGTTTGAGATTAAAGACAAATTACAAACCACCTTAAAAATTGCTTCTGGTGAGGCTAAAAAATACAATTGGCCAGTTAAAATTAATAAAATTGGTGAAGGCATTTTGCAAATTAAGGCGGTCGGTCAAACAAGTGGGGACGCTTTAGAAAGAAAATTGCCGATTAGAGCTTTGGGTATGCAGGGTTTTGCGGTAAAAGCTGGCTCTATTCCAGAACAAGAAACCAGCACAAATATTGAATTCAAGCTTGCAAAGGATGCTTTAAGCCCTAATTATAATTTGTCTTTGGCCGCTGATTCGATTGGTTCGGTTTTGGGCGGTTTTAAAAAATTAATTGATTATCCATATGGTTGCACCGAACAAACTATGAGCCGCTTGGTTCCAGCTGTAATTGCCATGCGCTTAAACCAAAACTTAAATTTAAAACTTGCCACAGCCGATCAAAAGAAGTTTGACGAAGTTTATAAAGAAGCTATTATAAAACTAAAAGATTATCATAATGCTGATGGCGGCTGGGGATGGTGGAAAAACGATAGTAGTAATTTATATTTAACTGGATATGTGCTTGAGGGCTTATATTTATTGAGGCAAGCCAATTATGCCGTAGATAATGATTTAATTGATTCTGGCTTAAAATGGCTAAAAGGAAGCAGTTTACAAATTTATACCGAATTACAAAACCCCAAAAAAGCTCTTGATAAAACCGAAGAAACTGAATATTTACTTGATTTAGCTCAGGCTGAATATGTCTTAAACCTGTTTGGAAGAGATAATTTAGCTTTAAAAGAAATTAAAAACTTTTGGGCCCAGCATAGTTATGGCTTAAAACCAGAAACTTTGGCATTTTTGGCTTTGGCTCGGCAAGAAAACGCTTATCGTAATTTAATTATTGCGGCCAATCGCTCTGAAGAATTCATTAATTGGGATAAATCAAATGATTATAATTATAAATTTACGCCAGTTGAAATTACGGCTTTGGCTTTGAGAGCTGTTTTAATTAATGGCCCAGACAATAAAGAAACAATTGAAAAAATAAAAAATTGGCTTTTGATACAGCGTGATAAAGATGGCTGGCAAAATACTAAAACCACTGCTCAAGTTTTAAGAGCTTTAGCCGAAGAAGAAATTTTAAATAAAGCCCAAAATCCATCCCAAGAAGTACAAGTTAGCACTAATTTAAGCTCTGATATTTTCCAATTAGCTCTTTATCAGCCCGAAACAAATTTAAATATATTACCAAAAAAAAATATTACAATCACCAAAACTGGCTCTGGAAGACTATATTTTGCTAGTTTATTAACTTATATAATGCCACTTAAACCCCATCAAATGTTTGCAGTTAAAGCCCAGCCCGAAGGTTTAAGTATTAGTCGTGCTTTTTACCGTTTGCAAGCCACTAAAGAAAAGAACAAAATTGTATTTAAGCCTAAGCCCCTTTTGGGTGGGCAAATTAAAGCTGGCGAAATCATTTTAATGAAAACCACCATTCAAAGCCCTATGCGTTTGCCTTATTTATTAATTGAAGCTCCTTTGCCTAGTGGTGCCGAAATTGTACAAAATGATTCTCGGGAAAACCTAATTAAAAATGAAGAAGACTGGAGAAATATTTGGTGGTCTCATTTAGATGTACTTGACGATAAATTGGCTTATTTTGTTAGCAGTTTGCCCTCTGGGAAAGCCGAATTAGACACTTTGCTTAGAATGGAATTAGCTGGCACTTTTCAGATTAACCCAGTTCAGCTTGAAGGAATGTATACAAAACAAATCAGAGCTTATTCAGGGCTTAGCGAGCTTAAAGTAAAAGAAGATAATAATTAAGTGCTGTTGTAGCCAGAAAACGACTTGTTATTATATAATCATTTCAACCATGTTACCAACCATTCTTACCAATATTCCGGGCTTGCGGTCTAAGCAATTGGCCAAACGTTTAAGCCAAGTTGAATCACCCGGCATAACTTATTTAGCGGAAGATTTTCCTGTTTTTTGGGATAAAGCTTTAAATGCCAATATTTGGGACATTGACGGCAATTGTTATTTAGATTTCAATTCGGCCTTTGGCGTAGCAGGAATTGGTCATAGCAACCCAGAAGTAGTTGAGGCAATAAATAAACAAGCGAGCCAGCTGATTCATGGAATGGGCGATGTGCATCCTCCGCATTTAAAAGTAGAATTTTTAGAAAACCTTTTAAGTCTTTTACCTGAATCGCTTAATTCGGCAATTTTGTCTTGTAATGGCTCTGATGCTTGTGAATCGGCTTTGAAAACTGCGCAAGTTTACACTCAAAAAGCTGGCATTATTGCTTTTAGTTATGGTTATCACGGCTTAGGTTATGGTGCGCTTGACTTGACGCATAAACCCCATTTTCGCAAACCTTTTGAAGAACGTCTCACCGAATTTACTTTTCATGCGCCTTATCCAAATACTTATCATCAAGGCGAAGAAGCCGCCCAAATCAGCCTAAACGAAGTAAATAAATTAATTCAAAAACATAAAAACTTAATTGGTTCTATTATTATTGAGCCGATTCAAGGGCGTGGAGGCGTGATTGTGCCACCAATTGGTTTTTTAAAGGCCTTAAGAGAAATTTGCGATCAAAACAATCTTTTGCTTATTCTTGATGAAATTTATACGGGTTTTGGCCGCACTGGAAGCATGTTTGCTTTTGAATATGAAAATATTATTCCCGATTTAATTTGCTTGGGTAAAACCATTGGTGGCGGCTTGCCTTTGTCAATTTGTATTGGTCGCTCCGAAATTATGCAGGCGTGGGGTTTATCAAATGGCGAATCAGTTCACACTAGCACTTTTTTAGGAAACCCTTTGGCTTGTGCCGCTGGCATTGCCGTAATTGAAAACTTAAAGCAAAACAATTGGCCACAAAAAAATAGTCAAACTGGCCTTTATTTGCTAGAAAAGCTTAAACAATTACAAAGTCCTTTTATTGGTGAAATTCGAGGAAGAGGTTTAATGCTAGGAATTGAGCTAGTCCAAAATATACAAACCAAAATACCTTTTACTAATTTGGCTAATTATGTGCTCACTGAAAGCCTCAAAAAAGGTTTAATTCTTTTAAGTTCTGGAACCCACGGCCAAGTTTTGTCTTTATCTCCGCCTTTTGTGATAACTGAATCAGAAATTGACTTTGCAGTAGAAACTTTACAAATGGTTTTAAATTCGGCCAATAGCGATACAAAACTTAAATAAAAACGAAACTTAAATAAAAATAAAAACTTGCCCAAATTATATTCAAAAACTGGGAAGAATTTTAGTATTGCAAATATTTAAAAATATATGAATTTAGAAATTAGTTTGGTAATTCCAGTTTTTAATGAAGAAAAAAATATTGAAGTTTTATATACCGAAATTTGCCGAACCATGGCCCACATGAATAAAAATAACAACTTTGAAATTATATTTATTGATGATGGAAGCCATGATAATTCTTTTGAGGTTATTTCTGAGCTAAACCGCAAAGATTTTAGAGTTAAAGGTTTATCTTTGTCGCGCAATTTTGGCCACCAATCGGCTTTAAGTGCTGGCTTAGAACATACTTCAGGAGATATTATTATTATGCTTGATGGTGATCTTCAGCACCCGCCAGCCGTAATAGCTGAACTGTATAATAAATATTTAGAAGGCTATGACATTGTAAATACCAAGAGAATTAATAAATATAATAGTATTTTTAAAAGTTTTAGTTCTAAGTATTTTTATAAAATTTTAAACTCGATTGCTGAAATTAAAATTGAAGAAAATTCAAGTGATTTTAGATTAATTAATAAAAAAGTTTTAAATGCCTTTAGCTCTATCAAAGAAAAAAACCGCTTTATCAGAGGCTTAATTGGTTATTTGGGTTTTAAACAAACCACCATAGAATATCAAGCTTCAAATCGTTATGCAGGAGAATCGAAATATACTTTAAAAAAAATGTTCAATTTGGCGATTAATGGTATAACGTCTTTTTCGGCCAAGCCTTTAAGAATTAGTTTGTATGCTGGTTTGTTTTTGTTTATACTTGGCACAATATATTTAATTTTTGCTTTAATAAGCCACGCTAAAGGTCAAACAATGCCTGGCTGGACATCTTTAGTTTTGATAATTATATTTATGGGTGGTTTACAACTATTAGGTTTGGGTATAATTGGCGAGTATATTGCTCAAATTTTTGAAGAAGTAAAAGCCCGCCCAGTTTACTTTTTAAAAAACAAAACCCCCGCTTTAAATTTAATATATGAAGAATTGCCTAATTTGCAAAGAACAGCACTTTGCATTGATTTATAATAATACTCTTAAAAAATGTTTAGCTTGTGGTTTTATAACCGCTAACCTAGAAATTGACACTTTAAAGCTAGAAGAAA
>CANLTT010000083.1 GCA_947494115.1 Candidatus Caenarcanales bacterium | reverse complement strand
AGCGTGATAAACTTTGCTGTAATGCTGGATTAGGAGGCAATGTAGAGTTTAGATAATCTTCAAAAGTCGAATTGTCTGCGGAGGGAAAATTGTTATTCCCATTTAATTGGCCTAAATTATACCTGGGATCAACATGAAACTGCCCTGTTAATGGGTTATTTGAGGTAAATGGATTAGAACCAACTTGTCTTCCCAATGCAGAACCAGCTTGGCCTCCTAATAAATTGCCTAGAGCTTGTGGCGAACGAGTAGGTAAATTAGCATTTGGGTCTAATGGAGGAAGGCTTGGGTTTAGGGAATTTGGTAATTGGTTATTTGGTAGAGGCCAGTTGAGATTTATATCAGATTGAGATGGCCTAGGTGTTTTTTGTACCTGCGAGAATGGAGCATTTGAACTAAGAGTATCCCTGCTTGGATCACCAATCAAAACCTCACGGCCTTGACTCCCAGAAATAGTTTTGTCCTTATTTTTCTTATTTTTCTTCCCGCCTGTTACCGTGTTAGCTACTGCTTGAACATTGTCTTTGATACCCAAAATCTTTTTTCCTATACCAATACCAGTTTTTACTGCGCCAATTATGCCACCCAAACCCAAAAAGGCATGGCTCGGTAATGTTGGTGCAAGGTTAGCAAAAAGCGATAAAGCTAAACAACTACAAAATATTTTTTTCTTTAAGAACATGTTTTTTCATGAAATAGAGATATATATTTTTTATCCCAGTTCTATTAAGCTTTGGTTTTTGTCTAGGGCTTTTCCTGATAGAAGATCGAATGAATAACTTAGTTACAAAATTTGTGGTTCATAAAATAGCAATTGCAAAAATAAATTAAACCCTCTCTCCTTCGGGATATACGTTATGCCTGATGTCTACACCTGATTAGGAGCCTCTACTGAAATGTTCTTTAACAAATACGGATGTTTTTTGTGATTCACTGACTAACTGAATGGTGATTCTTGCCTTTTGATAAGTCTTTTCAGCATTATTTTCTTTGTTCTCAAAAACTGAACTAATATTTTCTAAAAACTGTTTTTTCCAATTACTAATCCGAGTTGGGTGAACCCCGTATTCATCGGCCAATTGCGGAATCGTTTTTTGCATGCGGCTAAGGCATATCTACTTTGGCTTTGTATGCACTTGCTGACTACGGTACAAAACTCTGAAATAACCAATTGAGAGGGTCTTTTTTCTAAAGAATTTTACTTTGAAAGCCCCCTCCGCTCCCTAAAGGGGGAACTCAGATTGTATCAAGATAAAGAAAAACATAGACTCTCTCTTGTAAGGCGATTTGAAGCTTTTAGTTTTTGACAATTACTTTCCTTTAGAGCTGGCTCTGGGAGAGAAGAGAAAATTCCCCCTTTAGGGGGCTAGGGGGCTTTCGAGCTTTGAGAGAGGATTTCACATTTTTGATTCTTGAATTGCTTGATTATTATTTTTGTACCGTAGTCAGATGCGCTTGTGAAAACTTTCTTTTTTGTTTTACTCATTAATAGCTCCTTTTTGTTTTTCTATTTTATTTTGTCTTATCTATCTTTTCAAAATTTTTGGTTTTGTTTTTCGGAACCACCTCAGTTTAATCAATTTACTTACCCAAAACCAATTTAACGCCTTTTTTGGATTAACTTTAAAAACTATAAATTACTAGAATTCATTTCTTTTAATAAATCTTTACTCAAATTGATAATTTCTTTTTCGGCTCCCAAGCAGACTTTTAATTTGCTTTCGTCAATAACCGAACCTATTTTATAAACTTTTAAATTGTCTATTGGCTTCAACTCCAAATTATGAGCCGTGGTTACAATCGCTCTACTTTGAGATTCACCGAATAAAAGAGCATAAAGTTTAAGATCGGGCGGTTTTTCTAAATTAATTTCGGCTCCAAAATCGCTTATCAAGACACTTTCGGCCAAAGCCATTAATAAACCACCTTCACTTAAGTCGTGGCAAGAGCGAATTGAACCATTTTGGGCATTTTCTTGCAAAAACGAATGCAAAGCTTTTTCTTTATTCCAGTCCAGTCGAGGACAATCGGTTTCATTAAAAGTTTCACCCACCAGCCAAATTGTGTCGCCAACTTCTCTGAAAGCAATTTGCAAGGCCATTTGATAATTTTCAATTAAACCAATCATGCCAATAACAGGAGTGGGCAAAATTTCGCCTTTACTAGTGCCATCTGGTTTTAAAAACTGATTGTACAAACTTACATTACCGCTCACAACGGGCAAATCCAATTGAGTACAAGCTTCGATAATGCCTTTGACGGCCGATTGTAAATACCAAAAGGCTTCGGGTTCTTCGGGATTACCAAAATTTAAATTGTCAGTTACGGCCAAAGCTTGAGCTCCCGTGCTTGCGATATTACGAGCGGCTTCGGCAACGGCTATTTGCGCACCTAAAAAGGGGTCTATTTTTACATAAAACGGATTACAGTCTAAAACTACCGCCAAACCTTTGAGACTGTTTTTGCTGAGCTTAAGCATGGCTGAATCGCCTTTACCGGGGGAAATTAAAGTGTTTAGCTGAACTTGCTGGTCAAATTGTTTATAAATCCATTCTCGTGATAAACCCTCAGGTGATGATAATTTATCAAGTAATTTTCTTTCGATTTTTTCTTTATCGGCGGGCAAATCGCTTTCGCTTAAAATATTTATTTGCTTTTTGGGTGCCACGGCCACTCGATTATAAATAGGAGCTTGGTCGGTTAAGGCTTTGGGTGGTAGTTCTACAATTTTTTGTCCTTCATGAAAAATGCGCACCAAACCAGTATTAGTAACTTCACCAACCACCACGGCGGGCAAATTCCATTTTTCAAAAATTTCAATTAAGGTTTGTTCTTTGCCTTTTTCGGCCACCAAAAGCATTCTCTCTTGTGATTCTGAAAGTAAATATTCAAAAGGCTCAAGTTTTCCTCTGGTTGGCACTCGGCTTAAATCAAGGTCAATCCCAACTTCACCTTTGGCACTCATTTCACTGCAAGCACAAGTTAAGCCAGCCGCCCCCATATCCTGAGAAGCCACCACAAACCCCGTTTTAAAAGCCTCTAGGCAAGCTTCAATTAATAATTTCCCTCTAAAAGGATCTCCAACTTGTACGGCTGGCCTGTTTTTAGTACTTTTATTATTTAAGCCCGAACTTGCAAAAGCCGCTCCACCTAAACCATCTCGGCCAGTCTCTGAGCCAACATATAAAATAGGGTTACCAATACCAGCGGCTCCTGAAGTAATTGGTTCAGCTGTTTCTAAAACACCCACGCACATAGCGTTTACAAGCGGGTTTGTGGTATATGATTCATCACAAATTAATTGCCCGCCAACCGTTGGAATACCCGTACAATTGCCATAATGTGCTATTCCGCTAATGGCATTTGTAAGCAAATAATAGGAATGTTCATCGCTTGTAGAGCCAAAATGCAAGCTATTTAAAAAAGCAATTGGCCTTGCCCCCAAAGTTAAAATATCTCGCAAAATGCCACCCACACCAGTTGTTGCGCCCTGAAATGGTTCAATTGCAGTTGGTCTATTATGCGATTCTATTTTAAAAGCCACCCTTAGGCCGTCTCCGCAATCAATAATGCCAGCATTTTCGCCCTGACCAGCCAATATTTTGGTTTTGGAACTGCTAGCTGGAAACTGTTTAAGCAAAGGCTTGGAGTTTTTATAGGCGCAGTGCTCAGACCACATCACTCCAAACATGGCCAATTCAACCTCATTGGGATGGCGGCCAATTAAATTTATAATTAATTCATATTCAGATTCAGTAATTTTATGTTTCGCTAAAAGCTCTGTAAGAGGCGTATTAAGAATTAAGTTCATAATTTGGCGATTTTTTGAATATTATTATTTTAATTCAGCTTAGCTTAATTCGCCCGTAAAAAACCTTTTTGGCTAGCGTGGTTTTAGACTTTAGCTATAAAAAATTGGTGTAAGTGCATTTGTTTTTCGGCGAGTTAAAGCTTTATAGGCTAATTCTAGCTTTTGGTCATATTGCCGACTGGCATAGTTTTTGCCATTATAAAGCAAAGCAATTGTTTTAAAATCTTTCATTTGAACGGCTTGTAAGAGTTGTTTATTTGAAGTTAAAAATTTTACAAAAGCGGTCAATTGTCTATATTCGCTTTCTTCCATGTGTTGGCTAAATTCAAGCAAAGATTTGTAACCGACTCTTTCGTGGTTAAAGCCCATTATTTGCCCCAAACCAAAACTAGTGGCTTTTATGGCGGCCGCTGGTGATTGCAAAATGGCTTGTTCATAAGCTAAGCGTCCAGTAAATTTGCTCTGCGCTTTGGCGGCTATTGTGGTAATGCTGGCTGGCAAAAAATAAGGCCGAGACGAAGCAAACTTTTCAAAATAATCTGGTTCAAAACGTACTTTACATTTACCATTAAATGCGCTTTTTTCATCGTAAAAGCCAGTCCCAGAAGATTCAATATCTACAATTGCTCTTAAAACCGATGGTTCAATTTTATTTGCATTTGCCAATTCGGTAATTAAAAAATCTTTTTCGGCGGGAGTTAAAAGTTTATTATTCACTATAAGCTTTGAGACTGGATATAAAAATTTTATTCCCTTGTTTAATAAGCTTTTAACACTTGTGATCGGCTTTTGCTTTATGCTAAGAATATACTGAAGGTGAAAACATGAAAAAAACCGCTTTTTTAATTTGTTTTATACTTTTTACGATTTCGCTTACGGCCTTTTCTACTCCGTTTCCGGCCAAAGTTTATCAGGTACCAGTTTGTGCCAGCAGTTTTAAAAGTTTAGCTGAAGTTAGGCAAGGCTTGACTGCTCTAGGTTCTATTAATAAAGATTTGGCCAAAGAATATATTCAAGAACAAATAGAAAAAGGCAATATAATTTCGGCTTCAGCTTTATTGACAGAGCTAAAAGAACAATATCGCAAAGGCCTTAAATCGTCTTCAGAGGAAGTTTTAAACGCTTTACAAAAAAGAATTGGTACTTTAGAAGAAATTGTTTTACAAAATCCAAATAAGCAAATAAGCCTTTACCCTGAATTAGTGCTAGATGTAACCGAAGAGCCTCTCAATGAAACTCAAGATAATAATATAAATTCTTTTCGTAAACTTTGTAATGGCGGCGAAACTCAGCCTAAATATCCTTTTAGTGTTTTTGGATTTACAATCGGCGAAAAGTAAATTAACATTTTTTAAGAATTGCGCAATTTAAGCCAGTTTTAAAAGTTGTTTCTTTAGAAAATAAAAAATAAATATAAAAACTTTTTTAATAAACTTATAAATTCAAGGAGTTGTTTTATGGCTTTTAATGGTGGTTCTGCCGTCGCAAATATTGCACGCAGGTTCGGTTTAGATGTTGGTGGTGTTTCTGGTGGGTCTTCTCGTTCAATAGAAGGTGCAAAAGAAGAACAAAAACTGCTCTCAAGAGTTCTTCAGTTTGCCAAGTTGCCAAATAGAGATTACTTTCAGTTGAATTTTGGTACTGGAAGAAATGGTGATTCTAATACTTCAGATCTCGTAACTGATAAGGTTTCAGAAGAAGAAGAAAAAAAACAAGAAGGAATATCACGCAACAAAATAGGTAAACAAAATAAAAAACATACTAGTTCCTCTTTGGGAAACTCTCGTTTTATAAATGGTGAGGTTTCTAGTCTGCTAAATCTTTTTCCTCCGACTTTGGTGGTTGCTTAAAAACTAAATTTCTTTTGAGGCCGCTTTATTTGATTTGCCCATCATTTCACCAAATTTATTTAAAACCGCAGAGGTGTCTTCAGGGTCAAGCTCTATATCGAGAATGACAAATTTATCTTTATGTTCATTTTCGGCTTGAGCTAAAGCGGTTTGCAGTTCATCGGTGGTTTTTATTTTATAGCCAATTCCGCCCCAAATCTCGGCCAGCTTATAATAATCATATTTGCCAATATTATAACAATTCGGCTCTGCGTCAATCTCAACACGGTCAAGCGTTGCATAAATGCCATTATTCAACAAAACCACAATCGGATTTAAGCCCAAGCGATGAGCACTAATAAGTTCCATGCCAGTCATCTGAAAAGCACCATCACCAACCAAAATTAAAGACCTTTGACTTGGATCGGCAATTTGCGCACCTATTCCGCCCGGCACGGCAAAACCCATACTCAAATAATAAGCTGGAGATAAAAAACTGGCAAATTTACTCACCATAAGCTCTTGGCCAATAAATAAACAATCGCCGACATCACTCACAATGCGATAAGAAGGCGAATTTGGCCGATTAATAAAATTATTTAGAATTTCTTGAATATAAATTGCCTTGATTTTGCTGGATGGGATTGTGGGATTTGGCTCTCGGCAAGATGGTTCTAAAGTGATTTCACGTTTACTTAAATCTTGTCGCTTCAACAGGCCTTCCAAAAAGTCTTTTAGGCCAATTTCATTATAATGATGATTCTTAATTGCAAGGCCTTCAATGCGGGTTTCAATCATTTTACTTCGATCAAGGCTAAAAGTGAACATTCCCAAATTTACATCGCTTAAAATCGTGCCAATCGCCAAAATCAAATCAGCCGATTCAATATATTCTTGCGCTCTAGGATTAGAAAGTGTGCCAAAAAAAGTACCCAAAGCTAGCGGATGATTTTCGGCCACCACCGATTTACCAAGCAAAGTTGAAGCAGTTGGCAAACCCGTTTTTTCAATTAATTCTAAAAGCTCTTTTTGCATTTTCAACCTTGAAACCTCTACATCGGCTAAAATAACAGGTTTTTGCGCTTTATTAATCAATTCGACGGCTTCATCCAAAGCTTCTTTTAAAGTTTGTGGATCTACAATATTGTCAAAATCATCCAAAAATGGCTGGCCTTCAACTTTGCAACCACATAAATCACGGGGAATTTCAATATAAACAGGTTTTTTATATCTGAGGGCGGTCTGAAAGGCTCTTTCTAAATTATTAGCGGCTGTGTGCGGCGAATCAATAATTACACTGAGAGCGGTAATTTCTTCAAAGACTTTTTGTGAAGTTTGAAAAGTTCTGACTTTATGGTGCAAAAGCGGATATTTTTTTCTTTCGGCAAGACCAGGACTACCACTTAAAACAATTAAAGGTGAACTTTCGGCATAAGCCTGACCAACGGCATTTACAAGGTTTAAAGAACCAACACCATAGCTTACCAAAACTACGCCCAGGCCCTTTAACCGAGAATAAGCGTCAGCGGCATAACCAGCGCAAGGTTCATGAGATAATAAAATATTGTTCAGATTACTCTTTAAAAGCGCACGATATAAATCTTGTACTGATTCACCCGGCAAACAAAAAACATCGCTTACGCCCAAATCCTCTAGTCTTTTAAAAATATAGTCGGCTAATTTCATAAATTTAATTTAAAGTTTCTGCGATTATACAATACTGGCCTAATAGTTTTAGAATATTTCGTTCCTTGTAAAACCTTGATTAACTAATTGGCCTCAAGCTTACTACCAATGATTTCAACTATTCTTTTGGCGGCGAAGCCATCACCATATGGGTTTTTAACGGAAGTACGTTTTTTGTAAATCTGCTCATTATGCAAAAGTTCTTCGGTGAGAGCAATAATTTTTTCTTTATTATGTCCAACCAATTGAACAGTTCCACACTCAATCGCTTCTGGTCTTTCGGTTTCTTCACGCAGAACCAAAACAGGCTTGCCTAAAGAAGGTGCTTCTTCTTGTACTCCGCCAGAATCGGTCAGAATAATATAGGCTTGTTTCATTTGATGGGCAAAAGGCGCATAATCTAAAGGTTCAATTAAATATACTCTTTTTAAATTGCCCAAAATGGCATAAACTATTTCTCGCACATTAGGGTTTAAATGCACAGGGAAAACAATTTGAATATTATTATTTCTTTCGATTAATTCACTTAAAGCTTGGCAAATATTTTTTAAAGGTTCACCAAAGTTTTCTCGGCGGTGAGCGGTTACCAAAATGGTTTTAAGATTATTATCAATATTTATTTTTTCGGGGCAAGGTTTGTAATTTTCTATAGTATGCAAAAGTGCGTCAATAACCGTATTTCCAGTTAAATAAATATTATTTTCTTTAATTCCAGCTTTTAATAAATTATCTACGGCGGCCTTGGTTGGAGCAAAATGGAAATCACTTATATAATCAGCTATTATGCGGTTTATTTCTTCAGGAAAAGGATAATACTTATCAAAAGTGCGCAAGCCAGCTTCAATATGACCAACTGGAATCTTGGCATAAAAAGCCGATAAACTGCTAGCCAAAGCCGAAGTGGTGTCTCCATGAACTAAAACTAAATCTGGTTTCACTTGCTCAAAAATATTTTTAGTTTGCAAAAGTATTTCGGCCGTCAATTCCCAAAGGTTTTGGTTAGGTTTCATAATATTAAGATCAAAATCTGGTTTTATATTAAACAATTCCAAAACTTGGTCTAGCATTTGCCGATGTTGAGCGGTAACACAAACAATTGAATGCATATTTTGGGTTTTTTCTAGCTCTTTAATGACTGGTGCCATTTTGATTGCTTCTGGCCGTGTTCCAAAGATGCTTAAAACTTTTATTTTTTTCTGCATATAAATATTTTCTCAAAACTTACCAATTTTAGTGCGCAAATTAGATTAAAAATTAAATTGTATTGTCTTAGAATTTAGTAAAATACTCTTAAATTTCTTTTTTGTTTCTATTTTCATTTGTCAATTCCTCATTTATTCAACTTATTGTACTATTTTTGAATTGACACAGTTT
>CANLTT010000082.1 GCA_947494115.1 Candidatus Caenarcanales bacterium | reverse complement strand
TACATAGAGATTTTCTATAATCGGGAAAGAAAGCATTCAACCTTGAATTATCTGTCCCCTCTTCAATTCGAGGAGCTTTACAATATCTCTAAAAAGTTTGTCTCCTAAATCGGATCAACTTCAAACAACCTTTAAAAGCAGATATTGAATTCTGTGCTAACCATTGGGCTAGTGTAGTGCGATTATCAGTTGGCCTTATTGTCATAAAAGTAATTAATTTCTCGAACTGAAGTGTTAGTATATACGCAAAGGCAATAACCGTCAAGACTCTGAAATTGAAAAGACTTGCCTTAAGATTTGCGCTCTCAAAGTAGAAAAGCTAAGGTTTTATATCTTAATTAGCACAAGATATTTAATGAAAGCTTAAAGATTAGTATTTTGCATGATAAGCGTTTTTATAAAAAATACCCCCAATAGAATTCGATTTTGATACTAACCAATGGTGCGGGTAAAATTAAAGCCCGAACTCGAGGAAGTAAAGAGGGATAAAGCTATTTTTATCTGGTGTTAGTCCAAAAAGTTGAATCATAATATTAAAAGCCCCAACAATATATGCAACCCTTGCTTCTAAGTATTTTCATACTCGACAAGAAATATACTTCATTTTACAATATCTGGTCATCATTGAAAACACTGTCTCAACCACCATTCTCTCATTTCTTTCTCCTCTTTTGCATACTTTCATATTCTCTGGATCCCCTTCACGAGCGTGAAAACCACTATCAACGTTTCCAACTCAACCCATAAAAATCCTCTTGATAATTAATCAGAAATACAGACGACAAATCATAATGCATCATTGGTAAACATACAAAACTTAAGATGAATGCTAATAAACTTTTTGCAATTCTTTAGTTTAAGCCATGAACTCAAGCACTTTGCCAATTAAATATAAAGAATCGCTGACAATACCTAAATTGCCCTTGGTTTGTTTTAAAAATTCTTCAAAGGCTTTTTGGGTTTGTTTTTTGGTTATTATTTTAAAGTTGATAGTTGCAATTTTTAACTGATATAATGAGCTAAGTTATTAGTTTTTGAAAGTACCCAAAGAGGCTTATCAGAATACAAAAAATATTTATGAATAAAGAAAAAAAGATGAGTCGGTATTTTAATGTTGTTATAGAAAAAGACTCAGACGGTTATTTAATTGCCTCTGTCCCAGAACTTAAGGGTTGCCATACGCAAGCAAAATCTTTAGATGAATTGATGGAAAGAATAAAAGAGGCTATTGAATTATGCCTTGAAATAGAAACTGATTATCAAGAAAATGAATTTATTGGTATTCAAAGAATCGCCATCTGATGCCTAAGTTTCCACGAATTACAGGCAAAGAACTTTTGAAAGCCTTGGAGAAATTGGGCTTTAGTGTAGCTAGAATTAAAGGTAGCCATCATTTTGTTAATCACCCAGACGTTAGAGCCACCGTTATTCCAATTCATTCAGGCGAAATTATCGGAATTGGTTTATTAATCAAAATACTCAAAGATTGCGAAATTTCCAAAGAAAAGCTTATTGAATATTTATAAAAACAACTTTAAGCCAAAAACTCAAGCACTTTGCCAATTAAACATAAAGAACCGCTGACAATGCCTAAATTGCCCTTAGTGCTTTGAGCAAATCAAGCTATTTTTTGTTTGTGATGAGAAGCCTCTTTGCAAGCTAATAACTCTTGATCTTTCTTTTTCCAAAAAGCCAATTCTTCTTCGGCTGTAAGGCCTTTTACCATTTCTAAAATTCTTTCTTGACCTTTACGTTTCATTTCTACGCAGTCAAACTCTTTTTTATTTTGTGAATTCGTATTACTCATTGTTGATCACTTCTAAAGGTGAATAAATACCTATTTGTTTACACCCTTGCATTTGGTTAATTCCATTATAAAGCGGAATCTTTTGATAGTGAACAATATGTTTGAAATTCCAACTTACTATCATTGAGCAATCTGAAACAGTAGCAAGTGCCACATGTAGAGCATCAATCCGTGAATTAGGTGTAACAATGCCAGCTTTTAAATATGCTTCCTGCAAAGACACAGCTTCGTGAGAAATTTGAGCAAACGAAGAAATTTCAAATATTTCCGCAAATAAATCTTTTACTTTGGTTGGTGCTATCTCAACCTCTTCTGCCACCAACGAAGAAATAACAGACAACAAACTACCTTCCCTTATTTGTTTAAAGAACTGAAGACTTGCCCTCTGAAATTCTTTATCAAAAGCCCCACCAAAAACCGAAGTATCAATGTATATTTGAGGAATTTTCATATTCATTAATTTAACCACAAAAGAGCCTTATAACTTTAGGCCAAAAACTCAAGCACTTTGCCAATTAAATACAAAGAACCGCTGACAATGCCTAAATTGCCTTTAGTTTGTTCTAAAAATTCTTCAAAGGCTTTTTGGGTTTGCGCTTGAATTATTATTTTTGTTTGCGGATAATTTTTTTGCAAAAAGTCTTTAATTTGGTTTAAGTTTGCGCTTTTGTCTTCTTCGGTTGCATTAGTTAAAATTATAATTTGGTTTTCGTTTGGCTCTAAAAGCGTTTGCAAAAACTTTTGATAATCTTTTGTTTTTAAAAAACCTAAAAGCCAAACTTTATTTTGCTTAAAACTTTTTAGGTTTTCTTTTAAGGCTTTTGCACCAGCCTCATTATGAGCACCATCTAAAATAATTTTATGATTTTTATAATTTATTTCCTCAAAGCGCCCACGCCAATTTTGATTTTGTTTTAAGCAAGTTTGATAATCAACTAAATTTTCTTTAAAGTTCTCTGGTAAAGCTTTTTGCAAATAAAAATAAGCATTTAAAGCCAAAAGTGCATTTTTCTTTTGATATTCGCCTTTTAAGCCAAGCTCTGGCAAAGCAAAATTTTTAAACTCAAGTTCTGGCGCATTAATTTCGGCGGCTCTTTTTTTTATTATGCTTAAGGCTGGCTCTTCGGCGGTGCAAAAATAAGGAATTTGAGGTTTTAAAATGCCTGCTTTTTCGTAAGCAATTTTTTCTAAAGTGTCGCCTAAAAACTCCTGATGGTCATAACTGATATTTGTAATTAAACATAAAGTTGGTTTGTCAATTATATTTGTGGCATCTAAACGCCCACCCAAACCAGTTTCAAGCAAAAGCAAATCGGTTTTTTCTTCAGCAAAAAATTTAAAACTAACCGCCGTTAATTGCTCAAAATAGCTTAATTCAGCAAACTCAACTCTCTGGTTTAATTCTTCCAAAATTGTTTCTAGCCTTTTTTTGCAAATAAATTTCCCGTCCGACCAAAATCTTTCTGTAATACAAACCAAATGCGGACTGATATATTTGCCAATTTTTAAATTTGTATTATTCACCAGTAAAGACTGCAGAAAAGCCAGAGTTGAGCCTTTGCCATTTGTGCCAGCCGTGTGAATAATGTAAGGGATTTTGTTTTGAGGATTGCCTATTGCTTGCAAAAATGTTTTAATTTTCTTTAGTTCCAATCTGATTCCAGAATCTGGACCCTGAAATTTACTTAGTTTACTTTGCTTCATTGGAGAAAATAACTTGAACAAGTCAGATTTAATAGATTCTATCGCTGAACTTTCAGGATTAGGCAAAAAAGACTCTGAAAAAGCCTTAAATGCTGTTCTTGAATCGTTTGTTAGCAGTTTATCAAAAGGAGAAGAGATTAGTTTGGCTAATTTTGGCTCCTTTAAAGTGAAAAAAAGAGCTTCACGCAAAGGCCGTAACCCTCAAACAGGCGAAGAACTAACAATTCCAGAAAGAAATGTAATTGTTTTTTCAGCTGGTAAAAGCCTGCGTGAAAGCATTGCATAATAGTTCTCAAATAGGTTAATTCAAAAATATTAGGAAGAAACATTGTCAATTGGATTAGTTGGAGCTGGCAGGTGGGGAGAAAATCTAGTTAGAAATTATTTACAGCTAGGTGTTTTGTCTCAGGTTTGTGACCATAACCCCGAAACTTTAAAAAAAATCGCCTTTAAGTTTCCAACTGTTCGATTGACAAATTCCTATTCTAAAATACTTGAAGATTCTTCGATTCAAGGCATTATTATTTCCACGCCAAGTACAACCCATCACCAATTAGCAAAACAAGCTTTATTGGCTGGAAAACACGTTTATATCGAAAAACCTTTAGCCAGAACCGAAGAAGAAGCTATTGAACTTATAAAACTGGCTGATTCTCTCGATTTAACTTTAATGGTGGGCCATCTTCTGCTTTACCATCCAGCTGTAAACAAACTTAAAGAATTAATTGCCGAAGGTGTTTTAGGAGAAATTAGGTTTGTAAACAGTGATAGACGCAATTTTGCTTTGACCCGCATGGATACAAATGTAATTTGGGATTTAGCCCCGCACGATTTATCTATGATTAGTTATATTTTAGGCAAAGAAGAAGTTGAATTGGTAGATGCCAACGGTTTTTCAACCCTAAATGATGGCATTATTGATGTTGGCCATCTAGATATTAAATTTGAAAGTAATATTTATGCACATATTCACAATAGCTGGATTGACCCGCAAAAACAGTGCTTGCTTACGGTAACTGGTAGTAAAAAAACCGCCGTTTTAAACGATACTCGCCAAGATGGAAAACTAGAACTTTATAGTATTACTGCCGATGGCCAAATTTTTATTGAACAACCAGCTTATTCAAATGAAGAACCTTTACGCCTTGAGTGCCAGCATTTTTTAGATAGTATTGCTTTGGGTAAAAAACCACTCAGTGATGGAATTGGTGGTTATCAAGTTGTTAAACTATTGGCTCAAGCCGATTTTTCGATGCGCAATTCCAATAAAAACTTCATTTAGGTTTAATAAAGTCATCGTTTATTTTGTCAAATCAAAGTCAGAATCTGGGATATGCAAAAAACAAAACTGGAGCGAACGAAGGGATTCGAACCCTCGACCCTCTCCTTGGCAAGGAGATGTTCTACCACTGAACTACGTTCGCAAAACAATAACCGTTCTATACTAACAATATTCTAAGCTTGTTGCAATACTTTTAAGCATCAAATTTTCAAATTCATTGAAGCGGGAGCGTCCCGATTTTAAAAATTTACAAATTATTGCCTCGGCTTTACTTCTCTGGATCATGATCAAGGTGGTTTACAACCCCCAACCTCCTGAAAGGGAGCTTCCAGAGAGGAAACTTGGGCATTTGGGGTTTTCTTCTAAATACAAACAAAAAGAAAAAACACTTGACTCCGCCCTTCAGAAGCCCCTTTTCAGGGGGTTGGGGGTTGTATTAGAGATCTTGCAAAATTTTCGGTTGATTTTCTTTAATGTTCAAAATCGGGACGCTCCCATTCGAACTAAAACAATTAAAATAAAAAAAGCCCCGCAGTTAAGGTAAACCACGAGGCAATTTAAATTATTATTAAATATTTACATTATGCAGCGCACTTTAACACACTGTATCTGAATCTTTCCGCCTGGCCCGCAAGGAAGATTGTAGTTGTCAATCACTTGACGTGCCCCTTGTGGACATAGTTTATATGTTGGACAGATACAAGGAACCGTTGGTATTGGTTTTGGCACACACTTGAATACTGGACAAGTTGAAGGTGTTCCCGTTGCACAAGTTGTTTGTTTAGTACCCGCTGGTTCGAGAATCTGATTAGAGTTACAAGTTGGCTTAGGATCGCAAGGGCAAGGTTGAGTTATTGGTTTTGGCACACACTTGAATACTGGACAAGTTGAAGGTGTTCCCGTTGCACAAGTTGTTTGTTTAGTACCCGCTGGTTGAGGAATCTGATTAGAGTTACAAGTTGGCTTAGGATCGCAAGGGCAAGGTTGAGTTATTGGTTTTGGTTCGCAAACCGCCTCTTTACAATTAGGATTGGACTTTCCAGTTGCACAAGTTTGGATATATGGATTAATTTTCTGAATATATCCAGCTTTACATTGAATCGTGGATGGTTTTAGGCAAGGACAGAGAGATGTTATTGGTTTGTCTTTGCATTCTGTAACAACTTTACAAACCTTGGTACTACCATTGCAAGGTATGTTTTGAGACGTATATACTCTCTCTTGCTCTGGTTTGCATTGTTTGTCAGGTGGGCAAGGGCATGGTTGATTTGGTTTTTGCTTGCAAACTGGCTTCAAGCAACTAGGATTTGGATTCCCTGAGGAGCAGGTTTTTGTATATTTCTCAAGCTCCAATAAAGCAGGTGGGGTGCAGATTATCATAGGCAGATTCGGACAAGGACAGAGAGTTGTTATTGGTTTGTCTTTGCATTCTGTAACGACTTTACAAACTGTGGTACCACCTTGGCAAGATATTGTTCGAGACGTATATATTTTCTCTTGCTCTGGTTTGCATTGTTTGTCAGGTGGGCACTTACAGGGTTGATTTGTTGGTTTGCAAACTGACCTTAGACAATTAGGATTAGGCTTTCCAGATGCACCACAATTTTGGATATATTTCTCAAGCCCTGGAGTACTTCCGGGTAAACACGAAGTTGGGATTGGTGTTGGGCAAGGACAGAGAGTTGTTATTGGTTTTGGCACACACTTGAAAGTTGGGCATTTTTGAGTTTTATTGGTGACTGAACAAAAGAAGTCTTCAACACCATCTCTCTCAAGACTCTCACCAGCTTTACAGGGCTTAGGATCTGGGCAAGGGCATGGTTGAGTTGTTGGTTTGCAAACTGGCCTTGTGCAATTAGGATTAGAATTTCCTGTGGAGCAGGTTTTTGTATATTTCTCTGATGAAATAGTTCCATTTGGACAAAAGCCTGGTACTGGATCAATTATTGGACAAGGGCATGGTTGAGTTCCCATTTTGCAAATTGGCCTTGTGCAATTAGAGTTAGAAGACCCATCAGAGCAAGTTTTTGTGTATTTTTCAGATAGTATAGTTCCACCTCTACAGAAACCCGGTACTAGAGAATATATAGGGCAAGGACAGAGAGTTGTTATTGGTTTATTTTTACAAATATTTTTTCTGCAAAACTGAGGTTTACCATCACATAAAAATTTAACTTTTACTTCGGTTGTTTCTTGACCATCTTTGCATTCTTTTAAGGGCGAGCATTTGCAACGGGCTGGTTTATCTTTAGGCTCGCATAGATTTACTTTGCAAATTTTGTCTTTGCCATTGCAATCAAAGGTAACTTCTCCGTCAACTGATTCTTCATTTGCTTTGCATTTTTCTGGCTCTGGACAAGTGCATTTTGAGAGTATTGGTTTATTTTCACAAATATTTTTTCTGCAAAACTGAGGTTTACCATCACATAAGAATTTAACTCTTACTTCGGTTTTTTCTTGGCTATTTTTGCATTCTTTTAAAGGGTAGCATTGGCAGCGGGCTGGTTTATCTTTAGGCTCACAAAGGTTTATTTTACAAACTTTATCTTTGCCATTGCAATCAAATGTAACTTCTCCTTCAACTGATTCTTCATTTGCTGTGCATTTTTCTGGCTCTGGACAAGTGCATTTTGACACTGGTCTTTTGCATTTGTCTTCTTTCCATTTGCAAGTTTTGGGGTCTCGGGGCATAGGAGAGCCGTCTGGGCATTGCTTGTATTCTGTGGTGCAGACAACAGGGTCTTTAGGTTCGCATTTAGTAACAACTTTACAATTTTCGGTTTTGCCAAGACAAGATATTTCTACAGGGTCTCCGTAAACAGGTGTTTCGTCAGCCTGACACTTTAAAACAGGTGGACAACCAATGCAAGGTGGAGGATTGACAGTTTGAGTTTCTTTACAATCGCACCTAAAGAGTTTATGTGAACCTTTTTGCAAATCACCAAATGTCCAAGGTTCGGGTTGTTGTTTTTTACAAGCCCAGCCTTCACCCTGAGAGGAACAATCATTCATATTAACGGTTCCATCTGCAAGAGTTGGGCAAATTGGCTCATTAGAATTTTCGGTAGTCAAACTGTTTAAGTCTAAATAGCACTTTTTATTTTGTTTATCGTCATTACCGCACTTGCAGTGAAATACTTTAACGGCTTTAGCATTTAGATCAACACCGTCTGGCATTTTGGGTGGTGTTTCTGCTATCCAAGGTGATAAACAACCGTCCATTGATTTTCCGCAAGGAGACCCGTTGATATTATCATCAGTTAGCTTGCTTGCATCACAATTAGGAAATTTGGCTGGGTCTATAACCGCATTAGTTGGAACAAAGTTATTAACATCCCAAACGCATTTTTGATTTGTTGGCTCTGGTTTTTCTTCTGGAATAATGTCTTCTCCAAAATCACAACTCAAGGTATTCCATGCACCAAACTGACAAACGGGTTTTTTGCCTTTAGAAACACTTGTTGAGATTTGAGATACAATTTCTACGAACTTAGGATCATCTGAGCCAAAGGCTTCTATAACCGCACTGGTAAGAGCCAATATCATTGCGCCAGCGGCTTCTTTTTTGCTTGGTTCTAGAGCAGAAAATTTTGTAATTAAGCTAGAAACTTCGGTGGCATTTTGCTTAAAATAGTCTGGCAATATTGTACTAACTTGTTCAAATAAACCATTTTGAGAAGTTGGTGAACTGGTTATTGGATCAGAAGTCGGTATTGGCTGGCCACTAGTGCTGGTAGTGGTAGTACTTTTGCAGGTTTCTTTAGAACTTTTTATGGTTCCGTCTGAGTATTTTTCAGTTTCTCGGGTGCAATCTTCACCATTTGGCCCTGTAAATTTTTCGGAAGAATAAGCCGTTCCTAGAGCTGTGTTTGGTTGATTGGTGGTGGTAGTACTTTTGCAGGTTTCTTTAGAACTTTTTATGGTTCCGTCTGAGTATTTTTCAGTTTCTCGGGTGCAATCTTCACCATTTGGCCCTGTAAATTTTTC
>CANLTT010000081.1 GCA_947494115.1 Candidatus Caenarcanales bacterium | reverse complement strand
ACGAATAGCTAAAGCTAGATTGCTATAGGTATTGAGGATAAAGTCAATTTTACTCCTGAAATTTTTTAGACAGGAAATTGTTTTAGGTATAAATTTAAAATCACAAAACTGAAATTTAAATATAAAAATGTCTGCACTTTATTATTTGCTTGGTGCTTGCTCATTAGCTATACATCCTTTAATCAATGAACTTGGACAAGAACTCGTCAAATAAAGCCCGAACCGCTAATGTCGCATTGGCTCAATGGGAGCTGACGTGGCTAAATCAAGCTTTGTGCATCTATCAAAGTTTTGTGCTTGGTTGACGACAATGAAGTACTCCGAAATCGGATCAAGGTCAATTAAAACAAGCAAATAAAAACTGACACAAAAGAGAGCAGAGAATCAAAGCTAAAATTAAAAAATGAAAAACCATGAACTTTATGCTGAAATTTTGGCTTGTATTCAATCAGAAACTGGCCTAAATAATGAACAATTTAATAATTTAGCTCTGAAAGTTTTTGAATATCAATATAAAAATAATTCTGTTTATAATAAAATTTGCCAAAACCGCCCAAAACCTAAAACTTGGCAAGAAATACCTTGTTTGACAACCGATTTATTTAAAACCCAAAAGCTTTTTTGTCAAACTGATCAGCACATTGCTAAAGTTTTTTATTCTAGCGGCACCACCAAAAACCAACAAAGCAAACATTATTTATCAGAATTAGAATTGAATTTATATGAAAACTCGCTCTGGGCAACCTTTTGTGGGGCTTTTAAACTTAAGCAACAAAATTTTAAATATTTGGTCTTAAGCCCAGAACCCAAGCAAGCTCCAAATTCCTCTTTGGTTTATATGTTTGAAACCGTGCGTCAAAAGCTGAAAGCCAAGCAAAACTGCTATTTTATAAAAGACAATCATTTGCAAGTTGAAGAATTAATTAGCGAAATTCAAAACAGCAATCTTCCAATATTGTTAGCTGGAACCGCTTTTGCTTTTGTGCATTTTATAGACGAGCTTAAAAGTTCATTGCCTTTGCCTTTAGGTTCAGCTATCATGGAAACTGGCGGTTTTAAAGGCAAATCGAGAGAAATTCCTAAAGAGCAATTTTATGCTTTGCTGGCCGAAAAATTTAATTTGCCACTTCAAAATATTGTCGGTCAATATGGAATGAGCGAATTGGGAACGCAATATTATGATTTTAGCTATGCTCTGAATTCGCCCTTCTATCGCTTTAAAAAGCCTTTGCCTTGGTCTCGTGTTCGCATTGTTAAGCCCGACGATTTACAAGAAGAAATGCCCGAAGGTGAAATTGGCTTGATTCGTCATTACGATTTGACAAATTTGGATTCTTTGGCTTTTGTGCTTAGCGGCGATTTAGGTGTAAAAAAAGCAGATAATTGTTTTGAAATTATAGGCCGAGCCAAAAACTTAAGCTTAAAAGGTTGTTCTTTAACCACGGACCTAAACTTAAATTTGGCTAAAAATTAAATAAAAGCTTTTTCTCTTAAGGTTTGGGCTTTTATTAAAAATTTTTTAACAAGCAAAGATTAAAAACAGTCAAAAGCAATTATTAAATTCAGATTATATAAGTTTTTAATATTGGCTTTAAATTCTGACAAAAGTTAAGATTAAATCTTCGGAACTTAAAATGAAGCTTATTTTAGGGTTTATTTTTATTTTTTTCTTAATAAATTAAGGGCAAATTAAGGTCTCTATAAGTTATTTTAATAGCTCTTAAAAGTTTTCTTTATAAATCACCGATATATATGTTATTTTTCTAGGTTTTATAGTAATGCGCTATAGAAAAAGGCTTGTAATTAAGGTTTTTGATCTCTAAGATAGTAACTATCAAATTAATTGTTATTTAGGTCGGTTAGCAAAATAAGCAGAGAGAAACAGGAGAAAAGAAAAAATGTCAGTCGGAGCAATACCAATAGTTTATCTACAATTACCCGCAGGTTATACAGCAGAAGTATCACCAGATGCCACTACTGAACAAAGGTCTTGCTACACAGATAAACCTGTTTCTGAAACTACTACTGCTAACTATTTAATGACTTTAAAAGGTTTACAAGGTTTAGCTGGCTATCGCAATTGGTAAATTTTGTGTTTTTTATTAACTTTTCTGCTATTGTAAAAGGCTTATTTTTTCGAGAAAAACCGCAGGTAAAACAAAACAGGTTTCTAGGGTTTGCATATTGATAGCAACTTGTGAAGTTTGTGCTTTGGTGAGTATTTTGCGGTTTTTGGCATCTGTGATTATATATTTTATATTTAGGCAATTTTCATACTCAATTAAAGTGGCTTTTATTTTAATTTCTTGCTCAAAAAAACAAGGACAAATATATTTAACTTTCAATTTGACGACAGGAAAAGCGTAACCAGATTCCTTCATTTGATTGTAATTATATTCAATTTGATCTAGAAGCGCACAACGAGCAAGTTCAAAATATTTTATATAATTGCCATGCCATACTACACCCATTGGATCAACATCAAAAAATGGTACTTTAAGACTAATTTCAGCTTCCAAGTTTTTAGACATATAATTTCCATTCTTCATTGTGAATTAATTTAATTAAATTTCTTAAAGTTTCTTCTAGAGGTCGATCTTGTTCGATAAAAGCAATATGTTTATTTAAATTATCAAACATTATTTTTATATTTGCAGAAAGTTGTAAATCTGGTCGCAATTCTAAAGCTTGTTTGACGGCAATTAAAAGGCCAGCCGCCACTTGCTCGGTTAATTCTAATACTCTTAAACAATCACGGCCAGCAATTGTACCCATACTAACTTTGTCTTGATTATGACATTCAGTTGAGCGAGAAAATACACTAGCGGGCATAGTATTTTTAAGAGCTTCGGCCGTCCACGCTGAAACACTAATTTGCAAAGCTTTAAGGCCGTGGTTAATATATTTTTCGGTATTAAAACAACCAGATAAATTTGCAGGCAAACCATTATTAAATTTTTCGTCTACCAATAAGGCCATTTGTCTATCCATCATATCAGCCAGATTAGCAATTTGTACTTTCATAGAGTCCATGACAAAAGCAATATGTCCACCGTAAAAATGCCCACCATGCATGATTTTTTCAGTTTGGGCGCAAATTACAGGATTATCATTTGTACTATTAATTTCGGTTTCAATAATATTACTAAAAAAAGGCAAAGCATCAGCTAAAACACCGATAATATGAGGCGCACAGCGTATAGAATACCTATCTTGCAAGCGGGAATAATTATTAGTTTGATTAGTATCATTTAAGTCTTGTCTAATCCATTCGGCAATTTGCATTTGTCCTTTGTGAGGCTTTAAGGAAAATAATAATTCGTCAAAATGAAAACTATTACCTTTTAAAGCGATAGAAGCCATAGCAGTAATACGACTACATAATTGAATTAAATAATTAGTTCTAGCAAATACAATACAAGCAATGGCCGTCATAACCGAAGTTCCATTCATTAAAGCCAAACTTTCTTTTTCTTTTAATTGAAATACTTTATGTTTTAATTCTTGAAATAATTGTTTAGATTGATATTCTTGATTTTGGAAAATTACTTTTTCTTCACCAATTAAAGTTCTAGCAATATAAGAAAGAGGTGTCAAATCGCCACTAGCCCCAACAGAGCCTTCTTCGGGAATTAAAGGTAAAATATCATTTTGAAGTAAAAACTCTAATTCTTTTAATAATTCAAAACGAATGCCCGAAAAACCATATGCCAAAGAGCATAAACGCACGGCCAAAATGGCTCTAGTAATTTCTGAACTAAAATGTTTGCCTAAACCACAACCATGAAACCTTGCAAGATTAAGAGGTAGTTTTTCGTGAAAATGTTCGGCAATTGTGTTTGTACAAGAATCTCCGTAGCCAGTTGTTACTCCATAAATTGTTTGTTCTTGTATTATTTTTTTTAAGAATTCTGAACCACTATTAATTTTTTGAATATAATGGTTTGTTTGATTGAGTATTATTTGTTTTTTTTTGCTTTGCAATCGCCACAATATCCCAAATACTAATAAAGTTTTCGCCAAAAATTATTTTTGAATTAGACATAATGCCACTAATTATAATCAAGAACGGCGTTTGAGTAAACTAAAAATTCTTTTAAGCATTCCAAAAAATAATCTACAATGAACTTTAGAAATTTCTAGATTATCTTTAAACATTCTAAAATGCGATACTCCATTTTCGGGATAATTTATAGTAGTTTTTTGATTAATAATTTCGATACCAGCCCAATAAAGTTTGACAATAATTTCAATATCAAAACCCATTCTTTGACTTTTTATTTTGTTTTGCTCAATTAACTTTATAGCTGGCTCAAGTGGATAAACCCGAAAACCACACATTGCATCTTTAATCGCAAAAGAAAGAGTTTCAATATTTATCCATAAATTAGTAAATTTTCGTCCGTACTTTCTGATAGTTGGAACATTATTATTATAAACTGGAAAACCCGCAATCATAGCTTGTGGTTTATTAAAAGCAAGCTCTAAAAAAACGGGAATATCTTCTATCGAATGTTGATTATCAGCGTCTATTTGTAAAACATGCGTAAAACCTGCGGCAAAAGCTAGTTTTAAGCCATGCATAACCGCTCCGCCTTTGCCAGAATTTTTTGCGAGACGATGAATTTGAATATTTTCAGAATTATTAATTTTTAATTCTTCTGTACTGGCATCATCAATTATAAAAATAGTAATTTTGTTTTTAGGTAATTTTTCCAGCATTATATTTAATAAATTTTGAGGATTATATGCTGGTATTACAATACAAGGTCTAAAATTTTTGTCGGTATTCATATACTTAAATAAAAATCTCCAGAAGAATGTACAAGCCCAATTGATGAATATTTAAAAGAAATAACTTGTTTCTCTTTTTTATATTCAAGCACTAAAAATACTTCTTTTTCGGGTTGAATAATATGCATAAAACGTAATTTTTTTATACTTTTTAGGTTGGGAATAATATCAAAATATTTTTGTATAAATAATACCGCAAAATGTATTTGTGCAACACCTGGTAAAACTGCAAATTCAGGAAAATGGCCTTGAAAATATTGACTATTAGCTGAAAACAATAAAGTTAATTCAATTTGATTGGGCTTTTGATTAATATTTTTAATTATTGGTTCTTGCATGATGAAATTATTTTAGCTAAATAAATTATAAATTTCTTTTTTATTTAATTTTCCTTGCGAATTAAACGGTAACCGGTCTAAATAACGCCATTTTCGGGGCAATAAAACCGGTTCAAAATAATCTAATAAATACTTACGCAATAAATAATTCAAAGAAAATTTATTATTAAGTTCTAAATATTTTAAACCACTAACAGAAAGAACTGCAACAATTGCAATTATTTGTCGATTTGCCTCAAGAACACAAGCAGAACAATCTTTAATATATTCATGTTTTAAAAGTTTATTTTCAATTTCAATTAATGAAACTCTTTTTTCTTCAATTTTGACAATACTATCGGTGCGTTCTTTTAATAAAAAATGTTTTTCGCTTAGAAATTCGATTGTGTCGCCTGTTTCAATATAATTTTTGTCTAAAATATAAGCAGATTTTACACTTAGTGTGTTTTGCTTTTTTATTTGCACAAGCGGAAACAGTGTCCAAATATTACTTTCAGTTGGCTTTTTATAAGCGATTCCGCCAGTTTCAGTACTACCTAATATTTCTATTAAATTTTGACAAACGGGTTTTATATTATTAATAATTTCAGGTTTTAATACTCCACCTGAAGAAAAACAATATTGAATTTTAGCAAAGCTACTTATTTTTAAATTTGGCTCAAAACGTTTAATAAAAGCTGGACTAGTAATTAAAGTGTGATTTTTTGAGACTTGTATTTTTTTGATTAATTCTTCTTGCGTATTAGTAATAGTACAATCTATTATTGTGTTTTCAAGAGCCATAGGCAAAAGCAAACGAAATAATAAACCATAAATATGTTGATGACTAACAGTCGAAAGAAAAATAGAATCATTTAAACAATTTCCCCATAGTTTTTTTAATTCTTGTATTTCAATTTGCAAATTCATAAAATCTTTGACTATTAGTTTAGACTCTCCTGTAGAGCCAGAAGTGTAAAATATAATTTTAGAATTGGGCAAATCTTTTAATTTATCTTCAAAATTATTTAATATTTTATTTTGATTATTCGGTGGCAAAATAATAGTTTTTTTTATTTCAATTAGAGCAAAAAACTTTATCGCAAATTCGTAACAATCTTCTGAATATAAAATATAATATGGCTTATCAGATTGACGCAAAATATCAGCTTGAAAAGAGACTTTGCGCCAAAATTCTGTTTTAGAAATTAATTGATTTTGAAATAAAAACATAAAATTAAGTAGTTTTTACAAAATAGCGAATAATATATTCTAGGATAAATAAAATTCCCATGAATAAATAAGATAAAAAACCATTGTATAAAGTCCAAACTTTGAGCGAGCAAAAGAAAGTCGTATAAAGCGAAATTGCAATATTAATTATAAAAAACAAGCACCAGACAATAGTAACGTTTTTTGTGTATAAAATTGCTTTTTCTGGTAAATCTTTGTTTGTAAGCCGAGCAAAACGCTCAATCATAGAAGGTGGAATAAATAAAGTATATAAAAACGAAAACAAAAATATACTACTTACAAATATTGGATACAATTTAATAAAAAAATCTTTATTGAATATTTGAGTACAAAGAACAATAGCTAAAATAAAGAAAATTATAATATTTTTTTGAATTAAGAAATTTGCATTCTTGGAGAAAAAATAAAATAAAGCAACCACCAATAAAAGCAAAGAAACCATCCGTGGCTCAAAATGATTTAAACCAATAAAAACCATAAACGGATAACTGGCAATCAAAATAAAAAAAATAATGCGCCAAAACATAAATTTATTCTTTTAAAATTTTATAAATTACATCAACAATATCTTGCAAAGTGCGTACTTGTTTAAATTCAGTTGGATTGATTTTTTTGCCAGTCATTTGTTGGAGCTTGACAATTAAATCAACCGCATCAATGCTATCTAAATCTAAATCAGCAAATAACTGCGCCTCTGGAACAAGCTTGGATTCATCACATTCAAATTCCTCAACAAGAATTTTGGTGATAATTTTTAGTATCTCATCTTTATTTTGTACTTGAAAATTAGTCATTTTTGAAACTTAAAATAAAACTAGCTAAAGTTCGAATGGAGTAAAAATGTTGTTTAATTTCTTCTTTTTCTTTTTGAATGCTAATTCCATATTTTTTTCGAATTGCAATTCCTAGCTCTAGGGCATCAATCGAATCCAGACCAAGTCCTTCAACAAATAAAGCCTCCTCAGAGCCAATATCCTCTGGAGCAATATCTTCTAGATCCAAAGAGTCGATTATTAGCTGTTTAAGCTCGTTTTCTAACTGTTGTTGTTCCACTATTGTTTTATTTTTGTTTGAATTAAGGTCAAATTTTAATCTATTTCGAGAATTTTTTTCAGATCTAATATCAAGTTTTTGGCCATTTTTTGTTTGCTTAAGTGTTTTTGTATATATTTAGAAGTGAGTAAAATGGGCTTAGCTTCAAGCGTAAAAACGGGTTTTGTGTCTGGAATAATATACCAAGCTTGGTTTTTAATAAGCGTTAAAGGCCGACAATCAATGCGAATGGGTAAAATATTAGATTGGCTGTATAAAGCAATATGAGCCGCTCCGCGAGATAATTTACTTTTTTGATTAGGAATACTTCTGCTACCTTCTGGAAAAATTATAATATTTAAATTATCTTTCAAAGCCAAATTGCAGGTTTCTAATAATTGCTCTGGATTGGTTGAATTTAAAATAAAGGAAGCTTTAACGACATATTTCATAAAAAAATTATTTGCCAGAGCTTCTTTTACAATGCAAGTACTGTTTGGAATTAAAGAAATTAAAATTACAATATCTATCAAAGAAGGATGATTTGCCACAATAATTTGTTGTTTAGAATTTTTTATTTGTTCAATATTTTTAATTTTTAAAGATAAAACTTGCAAACTACACATTATGCCAATAAACAATTGCCAGCTAAAGCGGATAATTCGGCGCATTAAATAACTTTTAATATTAGAAAATTTCTTAAAACAAAACAAAAAATGAATGATCGGAAAAATACAAAAAGCTAATAATAAAGAACCAATACCAAAAACCCCAAAACTTACAGCAGTTCTAAATAAACGCCAATAATAATTTAGTTTTTGTTCTAGCATTTATTTATCTCTAAAAAACTGGGAATACCCCTAAAACTATTATTTTTTTGTAGTAGAAACCATTGCAAAAAATCTAAAGCGGTGATTTGAGTAGAAGAAATTAATTGAGTTTTTGGTATTGGAGAATAATTAAAACTTAAGCTGTATTTTGGGGAATTATCTAATAAAAAAGCAATTGCAAAAGGTATAGAAGGAAAAGGAAAAGTTTCTTTATATAATTCTGGAGTATTTTCATCGGCAATTATAAGTAAAACTTCTTTTGTATTTTGTAAAAGGCCTAAAGCCTCAATTAAAGCTGTCATACAAGTATATTCATTGGCTGATAATGATGTATAAGAAGCTGTATTGTTGAAAATTAAAGAGTATAAACCAGCTACTGTATTATGCACAGAAAAACTAAAACCAGCCGGAGATAATTCTTCTTGATTCGAAATTGATTCTAATAAATTAAATGTTTGCCGCCATTCGCCATAACGAGAAGCAAAAACGCTATTAATATTTTGATCAGTTTCTTTATAATCTTGAAGGCATTCAAAAATAACTTTCAAAGACATTTTGGTTAATTGGCTAAGTCGCCTGCGCTGAAGAAGCGGAACAAATTCGATTAATGGACTTTTATTACTATTATTTTCAGAAAATGATTTTTGATTATTTGCCCAAGCCAGCCAATCATCTTTTGTTTCAAGCTCTGGAGACCAAGCAAACCAATTTTTTATATTAAAATCAATATTTTGCATTATTAAATATTATAATTGCTTAAATTAAAGTTTAAACGATTTAGGTGAACTTTTTGAAGTTGCACAATTATTTATTAATATTT
>CANLTT010000080.1 GCA_947494115.1 Candidatus Caenarcanales bacterium | reverse complement strand
TTTAATTGATACTTTTCACGGAGTTTTAACATTAACTCAACAGCTTCTTCCATGGCTTGTTTTTGTTTTTTATTGGTTTCTTTCGGCCAAGGAAAATTATTATAAACAATTGTATTTGAATAACGGTAACGCCCTTCCAGTCTTCCACAAACCTGACGCATCCAAGCCATATGCATACTTGAAATTAAAACACCAAGGTGATAATAATTTGCGCTAGTATTCACCGACAAGCACGTATCGCTCACAATGACAGTATTATTAAAAAAGCCCATCGGTATATAAGTTCTAGTTTCTGATGATACTCTCGGGATTAAAATATATTTGCCTGAAGGTTGTCTAATTTCGCCAAATAAATAAGGAGTTTTAGCTAATTTTTGAGTTGCTTCTCTATTGCTGGCTAAACGATATTGCTTAACGGCTTCTATTCTTTTGTATATTTCTGAATTTCGTTCTATTTTATTAAGCGGAACATCATTAAACCAAATACACCAACGCTCTAGACCATTTAAAAACTCTTTGGCGGAAACAATTGGTTTAATAAAATTAATACTATTTGGCTCTTTTTGAATTAAAGCTTCTTTTTCTTCTTTCGTTAAAAGTAAATAACCGCCATCATTAGGCATATTTCCAAAAACAATTTCTGGAATATCGCAAATTGGCTTATTTCTGCTTTGAATAATTAAATTCTCGAAATCAATTAAATACGGATTAATATTTGCTGATTCGATTAAATGCGGCTCTGAACTTACTGTTTCATATTCATAAAGTTTTTTGATTGAAGACTCCACAAAAGAAAAACCAATAATTACGCAAAATACAGCCGCTTTGCCTCCTTTAGCTTCATTTGTCCATTTAAAGGTTCTATGCGCAAAGTTTATTTTTAGACCTTGGCTTAGCAAATAACTCCAAAGCACACAAACCTGTTCACCTTGAGTAATTGAGTTAGTCGAAACAAAAGCAGTTTGAATATTTGTACCTTTAATAAAATCGGCCGCTTTAATATACCAAGCTGAAACATAATCAAGAACACCATAATTCTTTTTAATGGTTGGCTCACAAACAAGCTCTAAATCGTCATTTTGCTGTTTATTTCTTAACTGTTTGCCAATAAAAGGCGGATTGCCCAAAATAAAACTAATTTCTTCTTTTTTGATTATTTCATTCCAGTCGATTCTGAGAGCGTTTTTATTATGTATATTTGGCTGAGCTTTCAAAGGCAATCTTATATAAGGTTCACCAAAAGCCTGCGAAAGCCTTATATTCATTTGATGGTCTGTAAGCCACAAGGCAACTTCCGAAATTCGAGCGGGGAATTCTTCGATTTCAATTCCATAAAGCTGATCGACATTCACGCGTGAAAAAGCAGATGTTTCGAGGTCTAAAGTTTCAGCTTGAGAAAATTTTCTTTTGGCTTTAATCACTTCAATCTCTAGAAGCCGCAGTTCACGGTAAGTAATAATTAAAAAATTGCCACAACCACAAGCTGGATCAAAAAACTTTAAATTGGCCAATTTATCATGAAATTTTACAAGTTTATTAAAATTGTTTTTACATTTATCAAATTCAGCACACAGCAAGTCTAAAAACAAATCTTTAATTACTTTTAAAACGTTTTTCTCTGAAGTATAATGCGCACCTAAATTTCTTCTTTCTTTTGGATTCATGGCCGCTTGAAACATTGATCCAAAAATCGCTGGCGAAATATAACTCCAATCAACCGCACAACATTCAAGTAAACAATCTCGCATTGAGCGGTCAAAAGAAGGTATTCTAAAAGTTTCCGTAAAAAGAGAACCGTTTATATAGGGCAGTTGAGCCAAGTCTTCATCTAAATTGCTTTGCCTTTTGTCTTCGGGGCTATCCAAAATTTCAAATATTTGCTGAATAAATGAACCTACATCTCGGCCATCTATTGAGGTTTTGTTTTGGATTAACCATTCAAAATGGCCTTTAGGCTGAATAATTCCAGCATCTTCGGCAAATAAAACAAATAATAATCTAACCAAAAACACCTCTAATTGATGCCCATTATAACCATTGTTTTCTAAAACATCGTGCAGTTTCCCGATTGAAAGAGCCGCTTGCTGATTAACTGGATCTTCATCTTTAAATTCTCTTTTGGTATAACCCGTCAAAAAATCAAGATAAGAAATATTTTTATATAGCTCTTCCAGCTTGAATTCAAGGTTTTTATTATCTTCTAAATTATAAATTCTAAATCTGGCAAAATCCGAAACTATCACATACTTAGGCAATTCCTGCTCTTTAAGCCCATAAAAATAATCTAAAGCCTGCGAATAAGCTTTGTCGAGGTCTTCACCTTTTGATTTGTGTTCGGCAATTAAAACACCTTTCCAAAATAAATCTATTCGGCCTTTGCCATTAGACGAACGAATTGCGGGTTTTTCAAAGCTGGCTAATCTTCTTCTGGATAATCCAAACACTTCAAAAAACTCATTCCAAAATGTCTGAGCTTCGGCTCTTTCACTAGAATCACTTTTCCATTCACCTGCAAATTTTATGGCACGATTTTTGATTTCATTGATTGTAAGGCTCATTTATTTTTATCCGCCTGAAAACTGATTGCGGGTTTTACTAGAATCAAGCATAATTCTATCTCGTCTATAAAAGTTGAGAATCAAAAGAAATTCTGGTGTAATTATAGGGTGAGTTCTCTAAAATTTGGCTCTTCTAATTATGACTAACTATTGGCTTTTAAAAACCGAACCAAGCACTTTTTCGATTTTTGATTTACAAAATAATTCCAATCAAACCACGCAATGGGAAGGTATAAGAAATTACCAAGCCCGCAATTTTATAAAAGACCAAATGAAGGTCGGAGACAAAGTCTTTATTTATCATAGTGTCAAAGAACCAATTGGCATTTTTGGTACTGGGCAAATTATCAAGCAAGCTTACCCCGATTATTTTCAGTTTGATTCTTCTAGCAAATATTATGATGCAAAAGCCCGCCCTGAAAAGCCCATTTGGTTTATGGTAGACCTTAAGCTTGAGCAAATTTTTGACAAACCCATTACATTAGCCCAGCTTAAATCATATAACGAACTAAAAGAAATGCTGGTTGTCCAAAAAGGAAGCCGTTTATCTGTACAACCAGTGAGCGAAAAGCATTGGAATTTTATTTATTCATTGTCTGTAGGTTCTTCTTCTAAAAGCGGCTCCTGAATTGGTTCTGGCTTTTCGGTTTCAGTTTCTGTTTGTTTAATTGCTGAGTCTTCCCTGTGCAGGTGAGCTGAAGAAGAATTAGCAGTTTTAGAATTATTAGTTTGTTGTGGCTCAGAATCGGGTTCTTCGGGTTTATTTTCTTTAATTAAATTAGTTTTAGTTTCTCTAATGGCCAAGGCCGTGGTTTGGGGCAAACTAAAAGACTTAAGTGTTTTTTCAATTTCTTCAGCTGAAACTCCTTCAGAGCGCATTTTGGTTTTAAGCGACCGCAAAAGCTGATTATAAGCCAAAACAGTTTCTGGTTCAGTTTGACCGAAAGAATAAGCTTTTTCATAATAAGTTAAGCCTTTTTTGATATTCTCAATTTGCGCTAGATTTTGAGCATAAAGCTTGCCTAAGTTTAAATAAGTTTGCCCATTGGGATAAGTTTCTCCAGCTTTTTCGAGAACCTGAATTGCACGATTTTCTTCTTTGGCTTTAATTAATTCAGCGGCTTGCAAATTATAAGCTTGCGCCAACTGCCTTTTGCGATGGCCAATTGAAGAATTGCTTTCATGTAATTTTTCAGACAAAATCAAAGCTTTGCCTAAAAAGAAAGTTGCTCTTTCTAAGTTTCTTTCCATGAGAGCTTTGCGACCTTCTAAGCTATAAAGTTCTAAAAGGGTTTGTTTACAATTAGCACAACCACTCAGAGGCAATTTCTCTAGAATATTTATGGCTTGTTCAGCTTGGTTTTCTCTTTTAAGGTTCTCTGAGAGAGCAATTGCAACTTTAGGCAAATAATTATTATAAGGATCTTGGTTTTGTATTTCTTGAATAATGGCTTTAGCTTCCTCTTGGCGGCCTAGGCCTAAATAAGCGTGCGCTAGCCTTAATTTAAGACTTTTATCATTGGGCGTAAAGGTCATTTTGTTTTTAATTAAACCTTCTGCCTTGGCTGATTGCTGATTTTGAAGCGTTTTGTCGATTGCAGAAAAACTAAAAAAACCGCCAATTTGGACTAAAAACCAAACTAGGGCACAAATTAAAACCAATACAAACAATTTTTCGGCTGGGCTAAAACTGCGCTTTAGAAAGTCTATAATCAAAGAAAAAGAATTAGAAATTTCAGCTTGTTTTTTGGTTTTGACAATAATTTGCAATCTCTGAGAAAGCAATTGCCCCAACAATTTAAGCTTAAGAAAAAAACTTGTATTATTAACTCGATTTGTATAATTCACAGAATAAAGCTTTTAGATTATTTTTCTTAATTTTATAGCAAGCTTCGCAAAAATTACTTATAAGCCAAATTCGCTATATGCAATATCAATAATTTTTTTGAGCCAATCTTTTAAAAGCGGATTTAAATGAGGTCCAGCTTTCGGCCAAGTTGCCCAAGCCAAAAATTCCAAATTACCCGAAGCTCCTAGAATCGGTGAATGTGTAACTTTTTTAATTTCAATTCCAGCTCTATGACAGCCTAAAACAAATTCATACAAAATTTCAAGATGAATAGAAGGATTTTTAATTAAACCGCCTCGGCCAACTTGGTTTTTGCCAGCTTCAAATTGGGGCTTAATTAAAAATGCTAGCTCTGAGCGGTCAGGCCCAATCAATAAAGCTTGAATACTTGACAAAATTTTAATTACCGAAATAAAAGAAACGTCAATAGCCGCAAAAGTAGCTTTTAACTGTGATTCTTCTAAATTGGCATATAATCTTTCGGGCAATAAATAACGCACATTCATACGTTCTACACAATGAACTTGTGGGTTTATACGAAGCTTCCAAGCTAATTGTCCATAGCCCGTATCAATTGCATAAACTTCTTTTGCGCCATATTGCAACATACAATCGGTAAAACCACCCGTGGAAGAACCAATATCGAGGCAAATTTTGTCTTTAACAGTTAAACCAAAAACCTTTAAGGCTTCTTGCAATTTATAACCGCCTCTGCTCACAAAAAGCTTGCTATCGCCTACAACTTTAATTTTGTCGGTTTCTTCATCAATTATAATGCCAGCTCTTTTGGCGGTTTTATTATTTACGCTTACAATGCCAAGTTTAACCGCCTCTTGCGCATCTTGAGGATTAGGAAAAAAGTTTTCGGTTAAAAATTCCGCTAAAGTTTTTTTAGTATTATAGCCTCGGCGTGTCATGGTGAATAATAAAAGAGCTTAAAAACATAAGACTAACATTTATTATCTGTTTTTTCTATACAAACACTTTTCCAGTCTTGCAAAAACTTTTCGAGGCCAGTGTCTGTAAGAGGGTGTTTAACCAGTGGCGCAAAAATTTTATAAGGAATAGTCGCAATATGAGCACCAGCTTTGGCCGAGGCTGTAATATGTTGTGGTGTTCTAATGCTGGCGGCAATAATTTCGGTTTTAAGATTGTGTTTATCAAAAACTTCTTTAATATTTTCAATTAAACGTAAACCATCTTCATTTATGTCTTCAAGGCGGCCAATAAAAGGACTAACATATTTTGCTCCAGCCCGAGCACACAATAAAGCCTGATTAACTGAAAAGCATAAAGTCAAATTTGTAGGAATACCTTGATGAGAAAGGGCTTTACAAGCTTTAAGGCCTTCTGTGGTAATGGGCAATTTTACAATAACACATTCATGCCAATTTGCAAATTCTTTGCCTTGTTTAATCATGGTTGGTGCGTCTTCGGCTGTAACTTCGGCACTAACTGGACCTTTGACAATATCACAAATTTTAATGATAGTTTCTCTAAAGTCTTGGCCACTTTTGGCAATTAAACTTGGATTTGTCGTTACTCCACTTAAAATACCCCAGCTGGCAATATCAGAAACCTCTTCAATAATGGCACTATCAATATAAAATTTCATTTTTATCTCGGGCAAGCAAAGCCAATCATATCATTCAGAGAGGATTATATTGCAAGCAAAAAGTCTGAAAAACTCTAAATCGCCTTCAGGCAAATTATCAAAATACTTGGGTATAAAAGATTGGTAAGAAAATGTTTAACAAAGATTAAGAGCTTAAAGCTAAAATATTAAGGATTATTCACCCCAAAATAAAAGACCAATATGTCCATTAGAGTTCTTTTAGTTGAAGACGAAATTCCTCTTTTAGAGGCCACAACTTATTTTTTACAGCAAAAAGGTTATCAGGTTACAGGCGCAACCGAAGCCGAAAAAGCCCTTGAAGCATTTCATTTACAGCCAGCCGATTTGATAATTTTAGACTGGAATTTGCCCGGTGCAATGCAAGGAATTGACCTATTAAGAGAGCTTCGCACCGCACAACAAATGGTGCCAATCATTATGGTAACAGGCAAAACCGCCAAAGAAGAAATTATTCAAGGATTAGAAGCTGGCGCAGACGATTATTTGACCAAGCCTTTCAATCCAGAAGAATTGCTTGCCAGAATACGCAGTGTTTTACGCCGCACACAACAGGTTTCAGCCACACCCAGCAAACGCATTGTTTATGACCGCATTGTAATGGACTTAGATGCTCACCGCATTTGGGTAGACCAAGAAGAAAAACAATTGTCGCCTAAGCTTTTTGGCATGATGAAACTTTTAATGCTTAATCCGAGGCGGGTTTTTACGAGAGGGCAAATTTTAGATGCCGTTTGGGGAAATGAAAATGTCGGAGAAAAATCAGTGGATGTTCATGCTTGCTGGCTAAGAGAAATTTTGGGTGAACAAGGCAAGCATATTGTTACGGTTAGAGGTTTTGGTTATCGATTTGGAGCCTAAAGAAATTGAAAAAAGTTATTGCTTTAATTTTTTGCTTTTTAATTTTCGGGCAAGCAAAAGCAGGGCCTTCGGTTGGCGTTTTAAAAACGGCTAATTATAATCATATTTTGGCTAAACTTTTTTATATTGAAGAAAAAGGCGGTGGTGTCAGTAATCCCAAAGTTAGAGTGATTAGAGGCAAGCGTGTAGTTTATGATAAATTGATAAAAATCGAAAATAATACCTTACCTTTTCAAAAAATTTCACCGCCTATTTTGCAAGATTTAGACGAAGACTGGGAGCCAGAAATTATTATTGAGCTTTCGACTGATAAAAATAATTGTTGCAATTACACGCTTATCTATCGCTATGACCCAAGTTTAAGAAATTATACTTATATTGCGCACGACTGGAAAAGCATAATTAAAGGCCGCAAGCTTGAAGATATTGACAAAGATGGAACACCTGAATTTATGAGCCGTGATATGCGCTTTTTGAATGAATATGGTGATAAAGATGGCTCTAAACTGCCTTTGCAAATTTGGCATTACGAAAAAAGCAAAATGATTGATGTAACTAGTGAATTTCCTGAACTGGTAAAAGCTGATGCTAAAAAGTTTTGGGAGCAATTCACGCAAGCCCGCAAGGCCAAAAAATATGATGTTTTTATGGTAAAAGATACTTTGCGTGCTTATTTAGCCGATAAATATAATTTGGGACAAGCCGAAGATGGCTGGAAATTGGTTAAAGAAGCTTATAAAGGCAAAGACAAAAAACAATTTATAAATTATCTAGAAAACTTTTTTCAGACAACTGGTTTTAAAAAGCAATGACAAATTTAGTTTCGGGAATGCGGCCAACGGGTAAATTGCATTTAGGGCATTATTTGGGGGTTTTACGCAATTGGATCGATTTGCAAAATAGTCAAAAATATAATTGTTTTTTCTTTATTGCTGATTGGCACTCGCTTACCACCAAATATGAAGACACAAGTGAACTTAAAAATAATATTCTTGAAATTACACGTGATTTTTTGGCAAGTGGCTTAAACCCAGAAAAATCAACCATTTATATTCAATCTGCCATTCCTGAAATTGCGGAATTGCATTTGCTTTTAAGTATGATTACACCAAATAATTGGGCCGAAAGAGATCCCACGCTTAAAGATTTAGTAAAAGCGGCCGCTGGCGGAGATGAAGCCAAAGAAGCAAATATTAGTCTGACATATGGAATGCTTGGCTACCCCATTTTGCAAACCGCCGATATTTTGACCTTTAAAGGTGCTTTGGTTCCAGTTGGCAAAGACCAAGAAGCCCACCTAGAGATGAGCCGTGAAATTGCCCGCCGTTTTAATTATATTTTTGACTGCGAATTTTTTGCTGAGCCAAAGCCACTGTTTACGGATACGCCTTTGGTTCATGGTATTGATGGTCGCAAAATGAGCAAGTCTTGGAATAATGATATAAAAATTTCTGCTACCGAAGAAGAAACCATGGTGCAAGTGAAAAAAATGATAACCGATACTCAAAGAATTAAACGCTCTGACCCCGGTGATGTAGAAAGGTGTTTGGTGCCTTTTCCATATTATAAAGTTTTTGCAAATGAAGAAATTATTGCGCAAGTTAAACAAGAATGCGAAACCGCCAGCCGTGGTTGTATTGATTGTAAAAAACAATTAGCCGAAATTATTAATTTATATTTTAAGCCAATTCGTGAGCGTAGAGCCAATTTTAGCGATGAACAAATTAAAGATATTTTAAAAAATGGCAATCAAAAAGCCCGCTTGGTGGCGCAAAACACTTTAAAAGAACTTAAAAATATTATGAAACTGTATTGAATTTAAATAAAAATCTTTAAAGTTTAAATTTGTTTATCATTGGCTTGTATTACCTTGAATTCTTTAATTTGCATTCCAATTAATTTTTGTAGATATGTCATTAAATTAGCGAAGAGCTTTGAATGAAGTTGATCCGAAAAAGGGGACAAATTGAACGAAGAACAAGTCAATAATTAAAAGGAGTTCAATTTATGTCTAAATACGAAAAAGAATTTACAGAAGAAGCAATTAGATTGTGCAATGCAAAAGACGCTAATAAAGCGGAAATAGCAAGAAGGTTAGGAGTTGAATACAAAACACTTTGCAATTGGGTTTATCTTTCAAAAGACGAAGTAGCCCCAGAG
>CANLTT010000079.1 GCA_947494115.1 Candidatus Caenarcanales bacterium | reverse complement strand
TTTGCATTGCACAATCTAATTGCTTCTTCTTTAAATTCTTTTTCGTATTTAGACATAAATTGAACTCCTTTTAATTATTGACTTGTTCTTCGTTCAATTTGTCCCCTTTTTCGGATCAACTTCAATTTTCTTGGCTTGAGGGATTCAGGCGTTTATCCAAGGATTATGAAATGAAAACCGTCTATTCTGAAGCTTGGATTTACCTTTCTATGACTAAAATTATGCTTAATCGTTTATCCTAATCTTTTATTTTAAGACAGCTTCTAAAAGTAATTTATTCTGTCTACTTTCAAAGTCAGAGATCTTTTGATTATTTGAATAAACTAAAATCATTAAAAATCCAATCACGCAAATACAAAATAATAACCAAGTTTCAATTGCCATAGAAGAACTCACCCCTAAAAAACATACAAACTAATCATAAACAACTAACAAAATATACCAACCAACCGCTCAAGTTTAGCTTTCTGTAAAGTAATTTCATCTTTTGCATTATCAGAAACTAATCGTCTTTCGGCTCTTTGCTTAGATTTTTTTATTTTTGGTATTATAAATAGTTTTAAATTTTTGGGCTAATTCTGGTTTGAGAATTGTAAGTTTATTAAAGGCTTTTGCAAATTCTTTTTCACGTTTATTAGGGTTCAATTCAAGCAAATTATAATAATGTGTTAAAGCCAAACTATAATAAACTTCGGCATAATTTGGTTGCATTTCGAGAGCTTTTTTGAAGGTTTCTATCATATCGTCATATTTTTTCATGTCAAAATATAAAAGCCCCAAATTATAATAAAATTCAGCCAAAGGTGCTTTATCAATTGCTTGTTTGTAAAAGCTAATAGCTCTAAAAAATTTGCCTTGTTTTTGGTAGAAAGAAGCTAAATTATTATAACTAAAAGGATAGTCTGGATCTTTCTTGATGGCCTCTAGATAAAGATTTTCGGCTTCTTGAGTTTTATTTTGAATTAGTTTTAAAGAGGCAAAATTATTATAAATTTGAGCATCACTGGATGAACATTCTAAAGCTTTTAAATAGTTTTTTTCGGCTAATTGATATTTTTGGAGTTTCTGTTGGCAAAAACTTAAATTATTTAAAACCAAAGCATTATTATTGTCTTTCTCAAGAAGCCGAATATAAGCAGTTTGGGCTTGTTTATAATCAGCTTTATTCTGCAAAGCAATAGCCGCCTTAAAATCTTCATCCGTGGCTCTAGAAGGTAAAGCCAAAAGTAAAATAAATAAAATTACAAACATAAATCTTTTAAGCCGACTTCAATTTGTGAATAAGTGTATTGCAAAGAATCAGAATTATCAATTATATAATTAGCTAATTTTCTTTTGGCTTCTTGTGGCATTTGTGAGTTTATTCTGGCGGAAATTTCTTCAAGGCTTAAATTAGGGTTTCGCTTTTCTAGCCTTTGCTTTTGGATTTCGGGTTTACAATAAATAAGCCAATTATAATCATAAAAAGCTTGTGCCTTAATTTCAAATAATAAAGGAATCAAATTAGCCGCCATAGAAGCTCCTAAAGATTTTTGTTTTTTAAAAAATTCAAAAGTTTGATACTGAACAACTGGATGCAATAAGGTTTCGGCTTGTTTTTTTAAATTTATATTACTAAATAAAAGTTTGCCTAGTTTAAGGCGACTAATATAATTGTTTTTTTCTTCAGCAAGAATATTCTCTGGACTAGCAATTTGCACTAATTTTTCGCTTATTTCGTTTTGCGAAGCCAGAATTTCATGCACAATTAAATCACTATCTATAACGGCATAGCCCAATTTTTGCAAATAATCACCAACTGTGTTTTTTCCGCAGGCAATATTTCCAGTAATAGCAAGCTTAAGCATTATAATTAGCCTTTTAAACAAATTATTATGGCAATTTACCTGAAGAATTTCTTTAAAATTGTTCGTTTTGCAAATCTACAATAAAAAGAAGAAATTAGAGAAATTAAATATTTTGATGATTTGAAGCATTAAATTTTTCTTATTTTTTCTTATTTGTTTATTCACTCTTAACAAACTTTAGTTATACTTTGGCAATTGTCTATACAACTTAACTTTATGAATTTCAATCAAGATTCGATCGAAGGAAAAGTTTCCTCTGTGATTGATGACTTATCTATTGAAAATATAAATGATTTACTCAATAATAATTCTTTTTTTATTCCAGAACAAATTTCGAGTTCTCAAATTTCTAGTTCTCAAGTACAAACAGATTTAACGCAAAAAGACACTACTATTTTAAATTTGACAAAAGAGTATGTTTTTACACAGCCTAATAATTATTCGGGGCAATGGCATTTAACTGGCACTAATAGTATTAATGTGGGTGCCGCTTGGCAAGATTATAGTGGCCAGGGTATTAAAGTTGGTGTTGTTGATACTGGAATATATTATGGTCATTCTGAATTTGCAGGCAGAATAAATGCAAGTATGGGTTATTATGCCGAAACTAATAGCTTTAATGCTGGCGAAGTTTGGCCTGGCTCATTGTATCCCGGTCGTGATGAACATGGAACAAGGGTTGCTGGTTTTATTGCGGCCGCTAATGATGGTGTAGGTACTACAGGCGTAGCTTTTAATGCAACTTTGATTAGTTATAAAGCTTTAGATTATGAAAGTGCCTCTGGGGGTAACTCATACAGAGATATTGCCAGAGCGATGAATTTGCAATATCAAGTAGACGTTTCTAATAATAGTTGGGGAGTCGATAAATCGCATTATTTACAGGATAATATAGGCTCTGACAGTTATTATGCCGATTTAAGAGATAATATTTCTTTAATTCATTCTGGAATGCAAAAAGCCGTGCAAATAGGTCTAAATGGTCTGGGTACTGCTTTGGTTTTTGCGGTGGGTAATGAAGCGGCTGATGGTTATGATGCTAATTTGTATGGAATTAATAGTTCTCGTTATGCGATTGCCGTAGCTTCAAGTAATTCATCGGGCGGAAGTTCTTACTTTAGTAATCCTGGTGCTTGTATTTTAGTTACCGCTCCGGGTCAAGATGTGGTTTCTACTTTTCCTTCTTTATATTCTCCTTATTCTACTGGTGAGGGAACTTCTTTTGCCGCACCAATTGTTTCAGGTACAATCGCTTTAATGCTAGAAGCCAATAAGAATCTTGGTTACCGCGATATACAAGAGATATTGGCTTATTCGGCCATACAAACAAATGGTTCATCTTCTGCGATGGAAACAAATGGCGCAAAGAATTGGAATGGGGGAGGTTTACATTATAATCATGATTTTGGTTTTGGTTTAATAGATGCTACGGCGGCTGTTCGTTTGGCAGAAACTTGGCAAGCTAAAAGTACTTATGCAAATGAAGCTAAAGCTTTTTACGCTAAAACCGAAAATTTAATACTCTCCAATAACGGACAAGTTCAAAGTACAATTCAAGTAAGTAATCCAATTGATATTCAGCATGTAGAAGTTAAATTGAACTTAAATCATAAAGCAGTTGGAGATTTAAAAATTGAATTAATTTCACCTGATTCAACTATAAGCCGTTTAATGAATAGACCACTCAATGGTTTTTCGTATAGTACTTATGATAATGACTGGGTTTTTACTTCTACTTTGCACTGGGGAGAAAATGGTTTATCTTCAAGTCAGCAACAAGGTAATTGGACATTAAAAATTTATGATCAAGGCAATAGAGACATTACCTCTTCTATCTTTGGTGACTGGTCTTTGAGTTTATACGGAAACACTTATACTAATAATAATACTTATATTTATACTGATGAATATTCTAAATTTGTTTCTGAAAACTTTCGTACAAAATTAGAAGATACGATTGGAATTGATACTATTAATGCGTCTGCCATTACTTCTAATACAATATTAAATTTAAATACTAATTTGGCTGATACCACAAATACTTTAGACGGTAGCAATTTTGTAATTTCTAAAGGGACAATAATTGAAAACGTGTTTGCTGGCGATGGAAATGACACAATTCTTGCAAACGATGTAAATAACGTTGTAGATGGCGGACGTGGCAATGATAGCATTCAAGGATATTCAGGCAATGATATTTTAAAAGGCGGTCTTGGCCTTGGCAATGATACTCTTGATGGCGGTTTAGGTAATGATGCTTTAATTGGTGGTTTAGGCGATGATGTTTATTTTGTAGATAATGCATTAGACATAGTTACCGAATTGACGGGCGAAGGACAAGATCTAATCAATTCAAGTATTACTTATATTCTTGGAAACAACCTTGAAAAGCTGACTTTAACTGGAATTGCTAATATTAATGAAAGCGGAAATGCTCTTGATAATATCATCGCTGGAAATGCTGGTAATAATACTTTGACTGGTAATGCTGGTGCAGACACTCTAAGTGGTGGTTTAGGCAATGATATTTATATTGTTGATAATTTAGACACAATCCTTGAAGCTGATGGCGAAGGCATTGACACGGTTCAAATAATGTCTTCATATAGTTTAAATTCAGCTCTTGAAAATTTAACTTTATTGGGAACCGCTTCTATTGATGGAATTGGCAATGCTGGTAATAATACAATAATTGGAAACACTGGAAACAATGTTATAGAGGGCAAAGACGGAAATGATATTTTAAATGGCGGTTTAGGAATTGACACTTTGAGCTATGAAACGGCCAGTTCAGATATTAATATCAACTTGAATTCAACCACACAGCAAAACACTCTTTCAGCTGGGCTAGACACAATTGCAGGTTTTGAAAACGTGATTGGTTCAGCTTTTAACGATAATATAATTGGTAATGCGCTAAACAATGTTATAGAGGGCAAAGACGGAAACGATATTTTAAATGGCGGTTTAGGAATTGACACTTTGAGCTATGCAACGGCCAGTTCAGATATTAATATCAATCTTAGTTTAACCACACAGCAAAACACGCTAGGCGCTGGGCTAGACACCGTTATAGGTTTTGAAAATGTGATTGGTTCAGGTTTTAACGATACTATAATTGGTAATGCCTTGGCAAATAACCTTAGAGGCGGCCTTGGCAATGATATTCTTGATGGCGGTTTAGGTAATGATATTCTAGATGGTGGTTCTGGGCTTGATCTGGCTGATTACAGTTTGGCAAATACTGCTTTATCTGTTAATTTAAATTTAAGCTCGGTGCAATTTGTTTCTAGTAATTTGGGATCGGATACGCTTATAAGTATTGAAGGAGTTATTGGCTCAAATTTTAATGATAAATTAATTGGAAACAGCTTAGATAATTCTTTGCATGGTGGCTTGGGTAGTGATACTTTAAATGGCAGTTTGGGCAATGATACTCTCGATGGTGGAGCAGGTAATGATACCGCAGATTATTCTTTGTCCGCTGGAAGCATGAATATTAATTTGCTTACGGGAATTTTGTCTGGAAGCTTTGGGAACGATACTTTAATTTCTATTGAGAATATAATTGATACAAATTACTCCGATCAATTGACTGGAAACAATGATGATAATACTTTTATTATTTCGGGTATTGGTAAGAATGCCTCAAATCCTTTAGATACTATTGATGGTGGTTTAGGCAATGATACGATTTCTTATGCTAAATCTATTACAGGAATATCTGTAAGTAATTTAAGTATTGTTTATAATGGCTCTTATACGGCGATAATTGGTATTTTGAGTAATATCGAAAACGCAATTGGAAGTTCTAGTGATGATGATATTTCAGGCAATGCGCAAAATAATATTATTGAAGGTGGCAATGGCAATGACTGGCTAAATGGTGGTGCTGGTATTGATACTGTTTCTTATGCTTCTGCTACAGGGGCGGTTTCTGTCAATATTGGTGATTCTAATGCTTTTAATAGTTATAATAACTACACTCGGTGGAACAGTTCTACTGGCAGTGCTGGCAATGATGATGTTGTAGGATTTGAAAATATAATTGGCTCCAACTTTAATGGCAATGATACTATTATTGGAGGCCTTGGTAATGATGTTTTGAAGGGTGGTTCGGGTTCTGATGTATTTAAATTTGCGGCTAATGATGGGGCAGATATTATTAAAGATTTTGATTTAGGTTTAGATAAAATCGATCTTTCTGACTGGGGTATTAGTTTTGATAATTTGATTTTCGGTCATTTGACTTTAGATTATTATTCAGCTGTAAGTGTAAGTGCCCTTGATATTAGTAATACAATTACTGTTTCTGGCTATTATACTGATATCAATTCTTTAGATGCAAGCTCTTTTGTGTTTGCTTAAGATTTTTAGTAATTGATTTTATTTTTTGTTTTAAAGTTTTATAATTTGTGAATGCTCAAAAAGCCATTAATCTTAAAAGCAGAAAATATTAATAAACAATTTGGCTCTTCTTATGTGCTCAAAGAAGTTAATTTAGAAATTGGTATAGGCCAAATTATCGGCTTGGTCGGCGAATCTGGTTGCGGAAAAACTACTTTTGCTCGTATTATTGCTGGCTTAGAGACTGCTTTAGGCGGAAATTTGTTTTTAGAGAATATTAATCTTTTGGCGGAAGAAAAAAGATCTAAGAAGCTAAAACAAAAAATTCAGATGATATTTCAAAATGCCGCTGGAAGCTTTAACCCAAAATATAAAATTATTGATAGTTTAAAACAAGCTTCGGTCGAACATAATTTGCCTTTTGAACCCGAGGCTTTATTTGAGCAAATTGGTCTTTCGCTTGACCTAAAAGACCGCTTTCCGCATGAACTTTCGGGTGGACAAATGCAAAGAGCCGCTATCGCCAGAGCAATTGCTTGTAAGCCGAGTTTATTAATTGCCGATGAACCAACTAGTGCTTTAGATGTTTCTATTCGGCGGCATATTTTAAATTTAATCAAAGATTTAAGAGCAAAACAAAATTTAAGTTGTTTAATAATTACACATGATTTACCCTCTTTAAAAGGGCTTGCTGACTATGTTTATGTTATGAACAATGGCTCAATTGTTGAAAGCGGCACAACCGAACAAATTTTAAATTGCCCGCAAGAAAGCTATACAAAACGTCTAATCATGGCCATTCCTAGCATAAACCCCGCAGATAAAACCTTTGAAAAATTTAAAACACTCCATTAAGGTTTTCTTAAGATTTGCTTGTGGTTTTCTAAATGATCAGTTATTATTAAATTAAGCTCTTATAAAAAAACTATTTTAAATAAACACTATGAGTTCTATGAATACAAGTTCGAATATTACACCCAGCTTTCAACAAGGTGGCATTCAGATGTCTGGAAGCAATACCGATGGAGGTGGCGGTAGCTTTTATTTAGGTGGCGATGAGCAAAACCCCGAAGAACAAAATCCTCAAAACCCAGAGTTGGTACTCGCTAATCCAGGTGAAGTTGATCGTCGCTCTGAAAACAGACAATATTTAGAAAGCCTGATTATTGAACGCCCTCTGGCTTGGCTTAGTCCTTGGCTAATAAATCCGTCTGACAATTTAAAAAGCCGCCGCAAAGACCTTATTGTTCAACCAGCAGAACCGAAAAAAACTAATAAAAGGTTTTTGGTTAATGCTTAACTAACAGGTTCTGGGCTTTATGCTAGAAGAATTAAAAGAAACAGTTCGATTCATTCAAGAGAACGATCCAGCGGCTAAATCGGAGCTTGAGGTTTTAATTTGTTATTCTGGTTTGCACGCCATTTATTTACACAAGCTCTCTCATTGGTTATATAAACAAGATTGTTTTTTGCTTGCACGCTTAATTTCTAATTTGGGTCGGTTTTTGACTGGCATCGAAATTCACCCCGGAGCGCAAATTGCCAAAAAAGTTTTTATTGACCATGGCTTAGGTGTTGTAATCGGAGAAACAGCCGAAATTGGGCAAGAAGTTATTATTTATCAGGGCGTAACTTTAGGCGGCACTCATTCACAGCACATCAAAAGGCATCCAACTGTTCAAAGTGGCGTAGTAATTGGGGCGCATGCGCAAGTTTTAGGCAATATTATAATTGGGCAAAATAGTCGCATTGGTTCTGGATCTGTTGTGGTTAAAGATGTAGAGCCAGAAACAACGGTGGTAGGTATTCCTGCACGTAGTACAAATATTAGTAAAGGTGAAAATCTCAATCATCAAGAAATTCCTGATATTTTGTTTAATTATATTGACAAACTCGAAAAAGAGCTTAAAGAGCTAAGAGACAAATAAAGTTTATTCAAAAATACTATTATCTAATTGTTCGAGAGCCAGTTGCATTTCATTAATATTGGTTGTGGCAGAGCCAGATTTGCGCACCACAATACTAGCCGCTAAATTGCCTAAGGCCATTCCTTCATTTAGGCTAAGCCCCGCCGCCACCGCCACCGAAACACAAGCCGAAACAGTATCGCCTGCTCCTGTTACATCAAAAACCTCAGCTTTATTGAAGGCTGAAATAGTTTGAATATGATTATCTTCTAAAAGCACCATGCCTTCGGCTCCACGGGTAATTAAAAAATTGGTTTGCTCCGATAATTTACTTTGAAGACTTTGTTGAATAAGCTTAAAATTATTTTCATTTATAATCATTCCAATTTCTTTTTCAGTATCTGGTTCATTTGGCGTAATCAAAAAAGCTCCTCTAAAGCGCTCAAAATCTCCAGATGGATCAACAATAATTCTATCAAACTCTGAAATCACTTTCTGAGAGAGTTCTAAACTTAAAACCCCTAAACTATAATCTGAAAGTAAAATGGTTTCAGCTTTAAAACTTTTTTGTTTAATGATTTCGTAAAGCTGTTCTTGAGCGGTTTGGCTGAGATTATTATTATTTTGGCGGTCTATGCGCAAAACCTGTTGCAAAGAAGAATTGCCATTATGCACCAAAGAGCGGCTTAAATTGGTCGATAAAATGCGTGTTTTAAGCGTGGTTGGCTTGTCTTTTAGCCTTAAAGGAGCGAAAGTGATTTGATTTTCTTCACAAATTTCTTGCATTTTTTGTGCTTCTTTATCTTCGCCAACGGTGCCAATCAAAACAACTTCTGCTCCTAATTGAGCCGCATTAATAGCCGCATTAGACGCTCCACCTAGTTTATAATAATTTTCTTTATATTCTAAAATCAAAACAGGGGCTTCTCTCGAAATCCGCTCTGGATAACCAATTAAATATTCATCTAAAATTAAATCGCCAATTACAATTAGTTTTGGTTTGGCATTGGCCATTTTTGCAA
>CANLTT010000078.1 GCA_947494115.1 Candidatus Caenarcanales bacterium | reverse complement strand
TTTTAAGTGAGTCATCCGACTCTTCATACCCCCTTTCTCCTTTAGGAGAGAGGGCTGGGGAGAGAGGCTTCTTCACCCAATTAAAATACTTTAACTCATGCAAAATCCCTGCTTAACAGGGGGAATTTGAATGATTAGCAAATTAGATTATTCAAGAAAAAATTGAACAAAATATGCCTTTAGCTCCCTCTGTTAAGAGGGCGGGGGTAGTACACTTGGTGAAATTATATAAAAAAATCCTCTTTTAATGAAGTGTTTCACATTTTTATAATTTATTTTGCAAGAAGTCTATTATTTTTTGCTTTTTTACAACTTTTCACGGATGACTTTGATGACTTTAAATAAAGTTTTTAGGTTATTTGAATGATAATTTAAAGAAAATCTGAAAATTTTTTTGAACTATATCGTGTAAATTGCTATAATCGCTATCTAAAAAATCCCTGAGGTTATTATTGTGTCAAAACAAAAATCTGCAACAAATTTATTGGAAGAAGAAAACCAAAACAATCCTTTTGCTGAGCTGGTGCAGTCTGGCAATTATGATTATTATTTCGAGAGAGGCCAAATTGTCTCTGGTGTTGTGGTGAGTTATGAAAGAGATGGTGTTCTAATTGATGTCGGTGCCAAGTCTGAGGCTTTTGTACCAACTAAAGAAGTTGCCGATTATGCTGTTTCTGACCCGTCTTCAGTTTTGCCAGTAGGTCAGAATTTTGAGTTTTATATTTTACGTGATGAAGCTGGTAGCGGTTTTGATGGTCGCATTGTTTTATCTTTTAAACGTGTAGCTCAAGCTCGTAGCTGGTCTGCTTTAGAAGCCAAAAAGACTACCGACGAAATTTTTGAAGCAAGAATTCAAGAAGTTGTTAAAGGTGGTGTGGTTGTTGAGGTTAATGGTTTGCGTGGTTTTATTCCAGCCAGCCATTTACGTGTTAAAGGTGGTAGCAATAATCCCAAGCTTGTTGGTGAGGTTATTCCTTGTACTATTCTTGAAATTGACCGTCAGCAAAGCAAACTTATCTTAAGTCAAAAATTAGCAATCTCTAAACTTTATTCTGGTGAGCGTGAAAAACTCTTAAAAGAATTGGTTGCCGCCCTCAAAAAATATGAAGAAGAATTGGCCGAAAATAAAGAAACTGCCAAGTCAGTTACCGTTAAAGGTGAGGTTGTGCGTATAACCGATTTTGGTGCTTTTGTAAAAATCGCTGATACCGAAATCGATGGTTTGTTACCACTTTCAGAAATTTCTTGGAAACGAGTTACTCACCCAAGCGAAGTGCTTGAAATTGGCGACCAAATTTTAGCTCAAGTTCTTAATGTCGTTCCAGAGCAGTGCCGCATTAGCTTAAGCTTAAAAAGACTAGAAAAAGATCCTTGGGAAATAATTCAAACCCGCATCAAAGAAGGTGAAGTTATTACGGGTCGTGTTAGCAAAACCATTAATTTTGGAATATTTGTCAAAATCAATTTTGGTGATCCAGCTCTAGATGACTGCGGTTTTGAAGCTTTATTGCCAGTGGATGAAATTCCAAATGCAAATGAAGACAATGCTTCTGAGGTTATAGACCAGTTTAAGCTTGAACAAAAAATAAAAGCTTTGGTTCGTAAAATTAAAGCAGACGAAAGAAGAGTTACTTTAAGTTTGAAATATACCGATGCCGAAGGTAATATCATTGCGCCTTTGCCTGAAGATATTGCAAATAAAAAAGAACAAACCGAAACCGAAACCGAAAAAACTGATTAATTTCAGACTCGCTCTCTAAAAGCCCTCTTTCAGGTATTGAGGGTTTTTTTGTTTGTTCTTTAGGATTTATTAATTTTATACTGGTGTTGATTCATAATTCATCATTTTAGCAATTTCCCTCAAATCGCCCACTGAAAGCAAAGGGTTTAATGACCAAGATTTAATGATATTAAAAGAACGAATTGGATCCCAGAAGTGTCTATCATCTACGGGTTTTGCAAGGCTGTCAAAATTATTAATCAAATGTTCTAGTGCTTTCATAATTTCTTCTGAGGTATGTTTGGTGGAAATTTCTTGAATAGGGATTTTTCCGTCTTTTACGCGGTTTAAAAAATCTTCTAATTCAGGTTTTGTTACCATTCCATCATTTTTACCAACTATCTGTCTGTATGCAATTCTTGCTAAACCAAAAGCTGGAATAAAGAAGGTCAAAAGATTACTGGGTCGTAATTCTTCTTGTAGTGAGACAATAGGACGGTTTTTGCTGGCATATTCGACAAGTTTAATACCTAAATCAATATCAAAAACCTTTGGATCTTTTATTTCAATTCCATGATCTGTTTTTGAAACTGTTGTTGGTTTTGTTTCTTTGCTTTGGTCTGCTACTGCTTTCAAAAGGCATGGCGGAAGAGGATTTGTGCTGTTGTCATGAAAATCCACCGTTAATTTTGCCTCTAGTGGCTTGCGAAGGATTAAGCTATCGCCCTGTGGATTCTCTGGTAATTGAACGCCACTAATTTCTACAAGCCATAATTTTGTGTTATCTTCTTTAGCGGGTATTATATAAAGTTTTCCTTTATCAAGAACAAGTTTAAAGTCTTTGAAGTTTGGATCGTCTTTTATGCTAAATGTTGGATAACCAAAAGTAGTGTTTTCATTGTTTGTTATTCTCTCAAGATGCACCTCTTCTGACTTGTTAAAAAGGTTCGATAATACCCTTTGTAATTCTTCGTTTTGATTCTTTGTTTGGTGGTTAAATGGAGCAATTAAGGTTGTTTGTTGTTCTTTTCCCAAACTGTCAGTAGGTACAATCGCAGAACTAAACTGGGGAGTGGCGGTTGTGGTTATTTGCGTTGTTGTTGTCGTTTGAGATTCAGGTATAACGGTTGAAGCTAAAGCAATGCTTGGTGTGGTGGCCATAAATTTATCCTCTTCTTTTATATAGGTTTTTTATAGAAAAATAATTAAAAGTTCTAATAATTAAATAAAGACAATTTGATCAATATTTGAAGAGAATACTAAAAAATTTTAATTTAGCTCTCGGCTATAAAACCAAGCTGATTAATTTATAAACTAATGCAAGCGGCTTTAATAACTTCATCTAGAGCTTTTATCTTTTGCAAAATATCTTCTAAAATTGGATCGTCTAAAGTGCAAATCATCAAGGCTTCGGTGCGTACATCTTTGCGACCCAAGGCCATGCCACTTATGTTTATATCATTGTCTCCAAGCAATTTAGAAATTTGGGCAATTACCCCCGGTTTATCGTTATGAAGAGTTAAAAGCATATATTTAGTCGGAGTTACTAAAAATTTATATTGGTTTAAGCGGGTTATAGTCGGGATTTTGCCGTTTTGTAAAGTTCCACCAACCTGAAAATCGCCTTTATCGGTTTTTAATTCTAAGGTTATTTCTTCGGAATAGTCAGTTTTATTGAGCGATTTGGACTCAACAATTTTTATGCCTCTCTCTTGGGCGAGCAAATTGGCATTTACAAAAGTTACACCTTCGATTTTTTGACCTAAAAAGCCTTGCATAGAAGCCAAAGCCAAAGATCCTATTTCTTTTTTGGTTAATTCTCCGCTGACTTCAAAGTTTAATTGGTTTGGTCGTGCTGAACCCGCAAATTGGCCTAATAAAGCACCCAGTAAAGAACATAATTCAAGATGCGCTTTTAATTCTTCAATAGCGGCTCCTCTAAGGCTTGGTAAATTGACGGCACTGCGTGCAAAACCGCCTTTTAGAACATCTCTAATTTGCTCAGCAACATCAATCGCAACATTAACTTGGGCTTCTTCGGTGCTGGCTCCTAAATGGGGCGTTAAAATAATTTTAGTGTCAAAATCTTTCAAGTCTCTTAATGGACTATCGGCTTCAAGCGGTTCATTTACAAAAACATCTAAAGCGGCTCCTGCAATTTTGCCTTCTTTGATAGCCTCTGCAAGGTCTTTCTCGTTGATTACACCGCCACGAGCACAATTAATAATTCTGACTTCTGGCTTCATTTGAGCGATAGTCTCTTTATTTATTAAATTAATGGTTTGGGGTGTTTTGGGAATATGCAAAGTTATAAAATCGCTTTGTTTCCAAATTTCTTCCAGTTCAACCAATTTTATATTAAGGCTTTCAGCGCGAGTTTCAGACACCATTGGATCGTAAGCATAAATGTGCATTCCAACTGCTTGGGCAATTTGAGCCAATTTGCTTCCAATTTTTCCTAAACCAACCACTCCAAGAACCTTATTTTGTAGTTCAACCCCTAAAAACTTGCTTCTTTTCCATTCTCCAGCTTTGGTTGAAAGGTCTGCTGGTGGTATTAAACGAGCTAAACTAAACATTAAAGCTATGGCATGTTCAGCCGCTGCTGTGGTGTTTCCATCGGGTGAATTAACCACAATAATGCCTTTTTGCGTGGCTGGCTCCATGTCTATATTGTCTACGCCAACGCCAGCACGACCCATAATTTTCATTTTAGAAGAACAAGCTGTAATAATTTCTTTAGTTACTTTTGTCCCGCTACGCACCAATAAAGCCGAGTATTCTGGAATTATTTTAATGATTTCGGATTCACTGAGACCGGGGCTATAATTGACTTCGGCCACTTCTTTTAAGATTTCTAAACCTAATTCACTCAACGGGTCGGTAACTAAAACTTTAAGCATAAAAATGATTGACTATGAGATTATTTAACAATATGAAATCTTAGCAATTTTATTATGAATAAAGAGGAAGAAGATAAATCACCCGAAGTATTAGTCAGAGACGCTAAAGTGCTGGTTTGGGGACCAATTTATGTAACTCTTAATCTCGAAAAATCTCAAAATTCGTCCTCAGATGAGGTTGTTGAAGAAACACCAGCCGAAATAAGTTCAAAAAATATAATTATCGAAAAGCAAGAAACGCCTCAAGAAGAACCAAAAGAAACAATTAATCCAGCCAATTCAAAAAGAAAGAATCAAGTTAATATTCTTACAGCGGTTTCGAGCACGCCAGCACCAGCTATAACTCCTATTCCAAAACCAAATGGCGATGGAACCAAAAAAGTTACATATGTTTATAATTTAGTTGATCATGGCTTGGACTGTGAATGCATTGATGTGAAAGGTGAATTACTGATCAGAAGTGCCTTGCCAGTTTATCGCAAAATAAGCCAAGGCATTGAGTTTGAACAAATAACCACCAATCAAATCAAATTAATTATTACCAGTCGTGTTTTAGAAAATTACCAAGAAGTTTTTCAGGGTTTTACTATTCCAAAGGCCACTTTTAGAATTTGGATTTTGGGTTATAAATTCTAAAAAACTCCTTAATTTATTACCACAAACCAGGATAATAACTTGTGCTATTTTTAGTTTCAGTATTTTTGGTTTCAACTTCGATTGTAGAGGTGTTTTGCTCTTGTCTTGAAGTTGTTGTGGTTCTAGATGTTTCTATCCCTTGATCTTGTGGAACTACTAATTCTTGAGGCTCTGAAGAAGTTGTAGATTCAGTAGAGGTTGTAGTCTCAGTTCTTACGCTAATTTCTTCTTTAGGTTTAGCAGAATTCATTTTGGTATTAACGGAAGGCTTATAAACTTTTTCTTCTTGGTTTTTACCTGAACCACAGCAAGGATCGCAAGGATCACAACATTTATTGCGAGAAGGCCAAGCATTTGCCGAAAAAGTCAATAAACTTGTAAAAAGCAAAGTAAAAGCAAACAAAAGTTTTTTTCTATTCATGATTAAATGAGCTTAGGGTTATTTAAATATATAGCAATAAAATTGTTTTGAATGTAACGATTGTAATTTTAACATTCTTTACGTATTAACTGTTTTGCTTTTGTAAAAATTTTGCTATTTACTAAAAATAAAATACAAATTTAATCAATAAATCTTTGTATTAAACCACTATAAGCTTCAATTCGACGATCTCGTAAAAATGGCCAAATGCGTCTGATTTCATCAGTTTTACTAAAATCAATTTCTTGCATAATAATTTCTTCTTTATCAGTTGAAGCCATTTGCAGAATTTCGCCTTGAGGTCCAGCAATAAAGCTATTTCCCCAGAAAATTTGGCCATTATTTTGCTCTTGTCCAATGCGGTTTACACTTAAAACAGGCAAAGCATTTGCAATGGCATGCGCTCTCTGCGAGATTATCCAAGCTTCTTTTTGTTTATTTTGTTCTTCTGGTGTGTCTTCGGGTGTTAAACCAATTGCCGTTGGATAAATAAGCATTTGTGCACCTTGTAAAGCCATCAAGCGAGCTGATTCAGGAAACCATTGATCCCAGCAAATTAAAAGCCCCAATTTCCCAACCGAGGTTTCAATCGGCTTAAAGCCCAAATCGCCCGGTGTAAAATAAAATTTTTCATAATAAGCGGGATCGTCTGGAATATGCATTTTCCGGTATTTCCCAGCTATGCTACCGTCTTTATCGAGAATCAAAGCCGTATTGTGATAAAGACCAGCCGTACGTTTTTCAAAAAGAGAAATAACCAAAACAATTTTTAAGGCCTTGGCTAAATCAGAAAAAACTTGGCTAGTTGGGCCTGGTATAGGCTCTGCAAGGTCGAAATAATTTGTATCTTCTTTATGGCAAAAATATTGGCTACAATGTAATTCTGGCAAAACCACAAGTTCAGCCCCATAGCTAGCGGCTTGTTTTATAAGATTGAAACTTTTTTGAATATTACTTTTTTTATCTTCTAAACAGCTTTGCTGAATGAGAGCGACTTTTACCATAGAAGTATTATAAACAATATAAAAAATACTATCAAAGTTTTGGCTTTTATAATAAAGTTTTAAAAATAGATTGTTTTATTGTTTGTATAGCAAACCCGAATTAGAAAGATCTAGCTTTCAATTTTGGTTTGACAACCGCCCCCTGCCCCCTTCAAAGAGGGACTTCATTTTCTGCTTGTTTGTACTCCTTCTAAGGGGTCGCTCATGGAGCGGGGGTTTTTTAATAGCTAGATCTTTTTAGTCAAGTTTTGCTATAATTCAGGATCTATTTTTTCTGTTGGCGTATAAGTAGGAGCAAACCTTAAAGCTATTGGATATAATATCTTTCTGCCAAACATAATATATTGAAATGTATGTACGGATCATTGTACATTGCACAAGCATTATAAAATTACCGTTTTGTTAAAGTTTTCTTAATCTAGCACTTAAGTCGTAAATTAATTTTTTTAGGAATTTGCGCAATAAAAAAACCAATCATTTTTGCTAATAAATCGGAACTAACAATTAGCTAAACAATTGGTTTTAAGTAAAAGAAAGCTTATTTTTTCTTTTTGGCTGGAGCTTTTTTAACTGGAGCTTTTTTGGCTGGAGCTTTTTTTCCGCCGCCTGAAGATTTTCCACCAGACTTGCTATTGTCTTTGATGGCGCTAGCAAAAGTCTTAAGTTTTTTCTTTTTGGCAACTGATTGCTTGAGGCTTTCACCGAAGCTGATTACTGGTACATCGGTTGCTGGAATTGTCATTTCCTTGCGAGTTTGTGGGTTTACGCCTTTACGAGCTTGACGGCGACGAACTTTGAAAGTACCAAAACCAATTAAGGTTACAGCCTCATGGCTAGCGAGAGATTCGGTTACAACATCTAAAAAAGTATTTATGATGCGAGCTACTTTGGTCTTCTCTAGGCCAGTGTTTTGAGCAATTTTGTCGATTAATTCTGTTTTGTTCATGGTTTTTTTGAATTTTTGGGGTTTATTTGTTTCAATCAGTTAGTTCCACCATTAGCAATTAAATCAAATTTTTATTCAGCTTGCAATGGGCAACTTCCGATTTATAATTCTAGACTACCATTATTGATCATGGTTCCCAACATGGAAACTATAATTTTTAAATTATTTAGAGGATTTATTGGTCGATCTCAAAATGTATCGCTTAATTCCTAAGACATCTGAAAGTTTTTTAATTGACTCAATGAGCTTTTCCAAAATCTGTACATTCGGAACTTCAATTGACGCTCTCACTAAGGCTGTTTGGCGTGTCGGCCTTGTAATTACTCTCACATCCAAGATATTTAATTTAGCATTGGCAATTTTATCTAATATATCCCTGGAAATCCCGATTCGGTCAATGCATTCAACTTCAATGGTTGTCGCAAAGTGTCCAACTTCTGTGTTTAAACCCCACGAAACTGCGATTAAACGGCGAAGGTCAAGGTCTTTTAAATTTGGACAATCTTCACGATGGATGACAACGCCCCTTCCACGGGAGATTATGCCAACAATATTTTCTCCCGGTACGGGCTGGCAACATTTTGCAAAAGAATGCATTAAATTTTTCAAACTCTGAATTTCACCCAAACTAGATTTGCGCATTTTGGGTTTGATTAAATTTTTCTTAGATTCGGATTCAACCTCTTTTTGAAGAAAATTTTCGGTTTTTAGTCTGTTTATAATCTGTTGAGACGAAATGCTGGCCGAAGCTAATTGCACAAAAAGCTCTTCTTCTGAGTTAATACCCATTTTTTGACTAATAATTGTTAAAGCATCTTTTTTAATTAGCTCATCATATACGCTTCGACCTAAGTGTTCGGCTAAAATATTTTGGCCTTCTTTAATATAATCACCGCGCCTATTTTTCTTAAACCAAGCTTTTATTTTGCTTTTGGTAGAACTGCTTTGCACAAAATTTAGCCAATCACTCGAAGGATGAGCATTTTTGCTAGTTTGAATTTCGACAATATCGCCATTTTTGAGCTTATAAGTTAAAGGCACTAGACGGTCATTTACCTTTGAGCCAACCGTATGATCACCAATATGACTATGAACATGATAAGCAAAATCGATCGGCGTAGAATCACGTGGCAGAGGGTAAACGTCACCTTTCGGGCTTAAAACAAAAATTTCATCCGCAAAAATATCAATTTGAACCGCCTTACTATAATCTCCAGCATCGGGCAATTCAATTTGCATATCCATTAATTTTTGCTTGAGCTGAGAGAGCTGTAAATCATATTTTGAGCGGCTTTCTTGAGATTTGCCTTGTTCTTTATATTTCCAGTGTGCGGCCACACCAAATTCGGCAATTTTATGCATTTCTGCGGTACGAATTTGAACCTCAATTAATTTTTCATCTGAGCTAAAAACCGTTGTATGCAAAGATTGATACATATTTGATTTTGGAATGGCAATATAATCTTTAAAACGGCCAGGTATCGGTCTAAACAAATCATGAATTACGCCTAAAACTTCATAACATTGACGTTCTTTGTCTACAATAATGCGAATTGCCAATAAATCAAAAATTTCTTCGCTACCTATTTTTTGAATTTTATTGTAAATACTGTAAAAATGTTTGGCTCGGCCTTTTATATCGGCTTTAATAGTTAAATGGTTTAATTCATTTTTGACAATTTCAATAAAATTATTTATATATTCTTCTCTTTTTTGGCGGTTTTCCCTCACTAATTCTTCAATGTGATGATATTGCGCATAATTTAAATATCTAAAAGCCAAGTCTTCGAGTTGCCACTTTAAATGACCCAAACCAAAACGATTAGCCAAAGGTGCAAAAATATCAAGCGTTTCTTGGGCAATTTCGGCTTGTTTATGCGTTGGCATATGTTTTAGGGTTTTCATATTATGCAAGCGGTCAGCCAATTTAACCAAAACCACACGCAAGTCAGCCGCAATCGCTAAAAACATTTTTCTAAAATTTTCGGCTTGTCTTTCACGCTTAGAAGAAAAACTTAATTTGCCAAGTTTAGTAACGCCTTCGACCAATTTGCGCACTTCAGAGCCGAACATTTTATCTAAATCATCAGCCTTAACTTGTGTATCTTCGATTACATCATGCAAAAGGCCAGCACAAATACTTTCTAAATCAGCGTCCAGTTCAACCAAAATATAAGCCACATTCAGCGGATGCAAAATATAAGGTTCACCGCTACGCCGAAACTGGGTTTTATGCGCTTCTTTGGCAATTTCATAAGCTTTTAGAACAATATTTATTTCACTTTCCTGATAATCAGCTTGTCTTAGACGATTTAGCAAATTATTTAAAAGTTCTTCGCAAGCCAAATTAAAGTTGTTTGGGGAGTCTGGCATTGAATAAATATAACATACAAAATTCTCTCTCAGAGAGCTTATATAGCCTTCCCCGATTAAATAGAAGCTGAGATTGTTTTTTGAAAATGGCGAAAATAGGAGGAAAGATCCGAATCTATAATTTCAAGAAAAGCCCAATCTATAGCCGCATTTACTGA
>CANLTT010000077.1 GCA_947494115.1 Candidatus Caenarcanales bacterium | reverse complement strand
CACAATCTAATTGCTTCTTCTTTAAATTCTTTTTCGTATTTAGACATAAATTGAACTCCTTTTAATTATTGACTTGTTCTTCGTTCAATTTGTCCCCTTTTTCGGATCAACTTCAGAGGCGGCAGTATTAGTTCTTTTGCTAATTTGGCTCAAAATTTTCAAGCCGATTTAAAACCATTAGAAAAAATTCAATAAACTTCTAGCGGTCAAAATATATTTACAAAAAGGGCTGGAAGAATTAAAAAAACGACAAAACCTATTAAAACAATTTCAGCAAAAACCAGAAAATTCTCACTTAGCTGGTAGCATAATCACTACCCTTAATTAGCTAGATAACTCGGTAAAGAAATAAAAAATCGTTTTAGAACTATTTGTTTATTAGCCAACAGAGGGAGAATTAATTAATTGATTTATAATTAAACTTGTGAATTTTTTATCTGGACACAATTTGGTTATTTATTTTATCGGAGCATTGCTTTTGATCACTTTTGCTTCGGTTGTGCAAATTCGAGGTGGCCATAAAACCCCTACCAAAGAGCTAGAACAAACTGTCTATAATCAAAAAAACAAAAACTCACTTTTAATCGAGCGCGGCCTTTATCAGGTTGAATTCCCCGAAAAATTTTCTTTTCCGCCGCAAAAAATCCTTGCCCAAACCGAAGATGGCCTTAGTGCTCCAGTTTATCGTTATCAATCGGCTGATGGCATAAGCTCTTATGAAATTAGTTATATTCGGCACTTAGACGAAACTTTTTTAAAATTCAGTGCGCAAAAAGTTTTAGATGATTTGACTCAAAACGAATTAAGCCGCTGGCAAGGCCTTTTGAAAAAAGAAACCACCACAAATGAATCAGTTTATTTATTGCGCCGAGATTTAGAAATTGCTTCAAGCCAAAATAATGTTTATGTCCGTGAAATGCTGATTGTGAACCGACCATATGTCTTTTTGGTTTGCTTTAGTTCGTCTAACCGAAATAATTTATATGGCTCTAAAGCACAGTTTTTCTTTGATTCTTTTAAGATTTTTGAGCAAAGTGCGCCTCAAACCATAATTGTGCAATCAGTTCCGCCAGAAGAAAGCCAAAATTTAAATTCAAGTTCCCCTTAAAGAAAAAACCTCAATTCAAGCTTTTAAACTTTTAGTGAGGTTTTTGTGATTTGATTATTCGCCAGCTCTTAAACGCTTAACTGGAATATTAGCGACAAAAGCCACTTCTCTCTCGTCTTGCTCTAAGGTGCATTCTGTACGGTTAATATCTACTTCAAAATATTTAGCAATCACCGAAAGAAGCTCATTTCTCAAATCATTAAGCCTTTCTGGTGGTAATTCCATCACTTCCATACGGTCATGAAAAATTGTAAGCTGAAGCCTTTTTTTCGCTTCATCCCTGCTAGTTACTTCTTTTGGAGGGCCAGTTAACCAACCTAAAAGTCCCATATAAATCTCCTCGTCCTATCCAAACTTAATTAGTGATTTGAGTTTTTTAAATTGCTTAACAAATATATTTTGATTTTCACCAAATATATCCATTAGTGGCACCTCTACTCCTGTTAGCCTGAGGGCAACATTACGAAAAGCCTGTCCAGCCCCAGAGGTTTTATTCACCGCCAAAGACAAAGGCTCTCCTTTATTAGTGGAAACAATGATCTTTTCATCTTCTGGAATTACGCCTAAAAGCTTAATACCAAGAATTTCCATAACATCGTCTACACTCATCATATCATTAGACTTCACCATAGAAGCTCTTAAACGATTGATAAGTAGCCAACAATTGATTTTGCGTGGATAAGCCTCAAGCAAGCCAATCACACGGTCAGCATCACGTACAGCAGACATTTCGGCAGTTGTAATAATAATCGCTTCATCTGCGGCCGCCACTGAATTATGAAAACCTTGTTCAATTCCAGCGGGGCTATCAATAAGAATTAAATCAAACATTTCACGCAGTTCATCAATTAGAGACACCATTTGCTCGGGTGTTACCGCCGATTTATCTCTGGTTTGAGCCGCTGGCAATAAAGCTAAATTTGGCAAACGTTTGTCTTTAACTAAGGCTTGTTTGGTTTTGCAAGCACCCTCGACAACATCAACTAAATTATAAACAATGCGGTTTTCTAGCCCCAATTGTATATCAAGATTGCGCAAACCAATATCCATGTCAATCATGCAAACATTGATATTAGGGTCTTGAGCCGCTAAGGCCACTGCAATATTAGCGGTTGAAGTTGTTTTACCAACCCCGCCTTTTCCTGATGTAAAAAGTATTGTTTTACCTGGCATTAAATCTCCTCTTTTAGCTACTCAAAATCACTAATTCGCCAAATTCGACCTTCAATAACACGAGCGGTTTCTGGATATATTTTTTGTTTAGCATCTGATCCATTCTGCTGATTTGATGAGCAAGCTGAATATTCACCAATACTAATTTGAAGAGGATCGCCCATTTTGAGAGCTTTAACAAAAACTTGTTCTACTTCTTCATTATCAGTAATGCCAAAACCAGCATGTACACTTCCACAAAGTTTTCCGTAGACAATAATACTACCTGTTAGCTTAATTTGACACCCTGGATTTACATCTCCGATTACAATTAAGTTGCCATTATACGTAATTGAGCTACCAGCACGCATTGCAATGGTTTCATATGCTCCAATAAAGGCCGTTTTACCTTCAAAATGATTGGGGGGAAGTTGGTCGGGAAAAAAACTGTGTTTAGCCTCTTTAATCAAGCGTACACCACTACCACCCAAGCTTGAAATTTTAGTGTTTGGAATGGAATTGACCTGAAAGCCTTTTTCTTTTAGAGTTTTCCAAGAACGCACCGAATTAGTTTGAATCTGAAAAATATTTAAACCAGAATTGTCAATCAGTTCTCTTAGAATGCGAGCTTCTTCCTCAAAAAAAGAAAAGTCGGCAAAGCGTAAAACCAAAGACGTTTTTGCCCAAAAGTTTTTATTGGCTTGAGTTAAAGACTTTAATTCCAACATACAATCTTCCCAAGTTGCAAAGCGGGACAAATCTATAACGACGCTGGTATCTGATAGTTGCTTCAATTTATTCATTAAAACAGTCAATTATTAATAAGCTTTAATATTCTAAACCATTTGGGTCAAATTAATATTATTGCAATTTTGCTTTGAATGTAAAATTTTAAAAATTAATAAATACATCCAATTTGTTTAATAATAGACTGGAGCGGAGCTTGGGGTTTTTGTTTGTTCTTGCAATTGGTGATTGTTTCATTTTAGGGTCAAATTAAAGCTAAAATCAAAAATATTACTTTTTTTAAATTATCAGTATGAAAAGTTTAGTTTTGCTTTTTCTTTTGTTTTTTACTTTTGTACCAGCTCAAACCAAACCGCAAGCAAAACAAGAAACAAATACTGATATTTTGGTAATTGGTGGTTCTCAGAGCGGAGTAACAGCCGCCGTACAAGCCGCACGCATGGGAAGCAAAGTTGTTTTAGTTTCTGAAAGCGATTGGCTTGGTGGTTCTATGGTAGAAGCTGGAGTTGCGGCTATTGACGGAAATGAACTTTTAGCTTTTCAGACTGGTTTGTGGGGCGAGTTCTTAAATAAATTAGCCCAAAAAGACCAAGATTTGCTTCAATATGGCTGGGTCAGTCTTTTTACTTTTAATCCACAAATTGGCAAACAAATAATGACCGAATGGGTTCAAGCAGAGCCGAATATAACTTGGTTGCAAAATTTAAGCCCGACAGAAGTTTTATTTGAACAAGGCCCTAAATTCAGGCAAGTAAAAGGCGTAAAATTATCAAATGACCAGATAATTAAAGCAAAAGTTACCATTGATGCCACTGAGAGAGGGGATTTATTGGCTTTAGGTAAAATTCGGCATCGTTTCGGTTGGGAATATATGGGTGAATATCATGAACCGAGCGCACCCGAAAAAAAATCCAAGCTTATGAAGCGTTATCCTTTGCAAGAGCTGACTTGGGCTTTTTATTTGAAAGACTATGGAGCTGATAAGCAAGCCCCACGCATAGAAACACCAGTTGGTTATACTTATGAAAAAGCCGCTAAACGCTATTGGTGCGCTTTTAAGAATAATAAATTAATTAAGAACAATAGCTTTGACCGCAGAGATTGGGCTTACAAGTATAAACAAGCCGAAAAAAGCACACAGTTTTTTAGTGCCGAAACCTTTCTTACATATGGCCAAGTCAGTCCAGAGCTTTTTATGATTAATTGGCCAAAATGTGCCAACGATTATAGCTTAGGCATTGAAAGAGCTTTTTCAGATAAAGTTGAAGAACGTGAAAGATTTTATAAAGAAGCCCGCACTTATTCACTTTGGTTTGCTAAATATATTCAAGACACACTGGGCGCACGTTTTGGGCTTGCTGATGAAGTTTTCCCAGCAACACCAGCTAATGATGGAATCGGTGGTTTGGCTTATATTCCTTATAACCGTGAAGTTCGGCGTTTAGAAGGCTTTAAAACTTTAACCGAAAATGATATTTTGCCAGATTTGAAAAATGGTGAATTTGCGGTTTATTTGCCAGACAGCATTGCAATTGGGAATTATGCCAATGACCATCATTACTATGAAATGGCTGATCCTAAATCAGAGAAATATTTTAAACTAGCCCCTAAATCGCTTCAGTGGGGCGGGCGTTATACTGGAACACCTTTTTCTATTCCATATGGTGCTCTGCTACCCGTTGAAGATAATGGTTTGATTGTAGCCGAAAAAAGCTGGTCAGTGAGTCATATTGCTAATGGTTCTAGCCGCTTACAGCCAGTTTGTTTATTAATTGGACAAGCCGCTGGTGCCGCTGGCGCTCTTTCGGTGCAAAAAAATATACAACCTTTTGAGCTAAATATTAAAGATTTGCAAACGGCTTTACTCAATGACCCTAAAGCTCCACCGACTTTAATTCCGCTTTTTGACCTTAAACCAAATAATCCTTACCGTGAGGCAATACAGCGTTTGATTTTGGCAAATATAATTCCTTTTCCTAAAGACGGCAATTTTAAGCCAGAAGAAACCATAAACCAAAAAGATTTTGAAACTTGGTCTTCTAAAGCTGGCATTGGAATTGATAAAATAAGTGGGCTTTTTCCTGAAGGCAAATTTCCGCCAGCTTTAAGCCGTGCTGAAGCCGCCCAATTGATTGAAACAGTTTCTTTGTCTTTTAGTAAAACACCTGTTTCTAATAATTCTGGCCAAACAATTGCTAATTATCCCGCTAAAGATTATTGTGCTAACCTCAAAATAGGCGGAAACCCCAAGGCCTTTAAGTTTGAAAATTTAAAAACTAAAGATGGCAAGCCCGTAATGCGTACAACTCCTTTTAGTTCAAATAAGGCTAATAGTGCTGGCGCAATCACTTTTGACCCCGAGGTTTATGAATTTTTACTAAAAAACACCACGAAAGAACCAAAGCCAATTTGTTTTAAGGCGGCCTATAATCACAGCGGAGCTTGGATATTAGTTTTAGAAATTGAATAAAGTGTCTTACCCTCTAATTACTTAAGCTATACTTTTTTTACTTAGTCTCTCAATTTTAATTTATGTCTAAAAGAGCTTTTTTAGTAGTTTTAGATGCCTGCGGTATTGGTGCCATGCCAGACTGGAAAGAATACAATGACCCCGAAGGTACAAATACTTTAGCTAATGTAATTAATCATAATAAAAACCTCAAATTGCCCAATTTACAAAGTTTAGGTTTAGCTAATATTATCTCAATTGAAAACCTTAGCCCTGTTCAAGCACCCAAAGCCAGTTTTGGTAAAGCCCTTGAGGCCTCTATTGGTAAAGATACAACCACTGGACACTGGGAAATGGCGGGCTTAACGGTTACTAAACCTTTTCCAGTTTATCCAAACGGGTTTCCCCCCGAAATTATACAGAGATTCATAAAAGAAACTAACTGTGGCGGCGTGCTTGGCAATATACCAGCTTCTGGCACAGAAATACTAACTTCTTTAGGGGAAAAACACCTTGAAACTGGTTGGCCAATTATTTATACTTCAGCTGATAGTGTTTTTCAGGTGGCCATTCATGTCTCAAAAATCTCATTGGAAACTTTGTACTCTTACTGCGAGATTGCCCGAGAGATACTTCGAAATGAGCACGAAGTCAGTAGAGTCATTGCAAGACCCTTTGAAGGTAACGCTCCAGAATTTAAACGGCTCTCAGAACACAGACACGACTATGCCATCAAGCCCACAGGAGAAACCATCTTAAGTTTTTTAAGCCAAAATAATTGCCAAACTATTTCGGTTGGTAAAATTAATGATATTTTTTGCGGTATTGGCTTAGACACTGTTATAGAAGGCAAAAGCAATGAAGCGTGCTTACAAAATATTACAAATTTAATTCAACAGCAAGCCCAAGAAAAGCCACAGTTTATTTTTGCTAATTTGGTTGAAACCGACTCACACTTTGGCCACCGCAATGACCCTAAAGGTTTTGGCACAGCTTTAGAAAAAATTGATTTAGAAATTGGCAAATGGCTTAAAATGCTCGGGCCAGATGATTTACTTATTTTAACGGCCGATCATGGTTGTGATCCCACCACCGAAGGCACAGACCACACCCGTGAATATGTTCCAGTTTTGGCTTATTCGACCAGTTTAAAAGCGCAAAATATTGGCGAACGTAAAACCTTTGCTGATACGGCGGCCAGCATTGCTAATTGGTTTAATTTAGAAAAAAATTGGCAAATTGGCGAAAGTTATATTAATCTTGCAAACTTGCCAGCCCGTTAATCTCAAAAACAAATGCTTTATTCTTCTGGACCCATAATATTAGACCTTGGAGAGTTGCTAAATTTAAAAGTAAGTTTGCCTTTGCGTTGGTATGGTTTGCTTACGGGATTGGGCTTTTTGGGGGCTTTGTTTCTTATTCAGCAATTGGTTAAAGACAAAATTAGCGAAATACAAAAGCAAAACTTATTTGACTTATTATTTTACTGCTTTATTGGTGGCATCATTGGAGCACGGCTTTGGTTTGCAATTTTAAACTTTAAATATTTTGCGCAAAATCCCGCCGAGGTTTTCTTTATTTGGCAAGGCGGCCAGTCCATTCAGGGCGGTTTTATGGGCGGCTTTTTGGCTGGTTATTTATTTTATAAACTAAATTCTGCTAAGCTTTTGCCTTTTTGGGAAACCGCCGATTTAATTGCAGTAGCATTACCTTTTGCGCAAGCCATTGGCCGTTGGGGCAACTTTTTTAATATAGAAGCCTTCGGAAAACCGACAAATTTGCCTTGGGCTTTATATGTGCCGCCAGCTTTGCGTCCTGAAAAATATTTTGGCGACACTGGTTTTCACCCAACTTTTGCATATGAATCTTTGTATTTAATTTTAGTAACTGTTTTTTTAATTTGGCTTTTCCAAAAGAAGAATTTACCCAATGGTTTTATTTTCTTTTTGTATTTAATATTGTATTCTTTTGGGCGTTTTTTCTTGGAGTTTTTGCGTTTAGATAGCTTATTTATTGGTATATTCCCAGCGGCGCAAGTAATTTGTATTATTACTATTATTATTGGTTTAATTGGTTTGGCAAATTGTCTAAAGTCAAAAACTAAATTAATTTAGCCTAAAGTATTTACTTGGAAATTTTTATTGAACTGGCTTTTATAAACATTCGGAGAGGGTGGGATTCGAACCCACGGTACCCACAAGGGGCACGACGGTTTTCAAGACCGTTCCATTCAACCACTCTGGCACCTCTCCTAAAAAATGCTCAGCGTTTTATAGATTTTACCCCAAACAAAACTAAATTGTTGGGCAAAACAAAAATAGATGGTAAATAATACAATCATATTATCGGCTTTGCAAAATCAGCCTTTTGGCCTTAACTCGCTTGGTGAAACTATTTGTGAGGCTCGAGGTATTTGGATTTATCATGCTCTGCAAACTTTGCGTGAAAAAGCCTTAAGCCCAGCGGCTGATTTAGAAAAATTAATTAGCCAATTACAAAATGCCTTGCCGCCAGCATATGCCGCAACCGTAGACGAGGACTTTTTGCTTAAACCTTTTAATGGTTATTCGGCCGAATTTGCTTTTGCTTTAGCCGCCATTTGTCGCCAATTAGCAGGAGAAGAACATACCAAAGAAACCACCGAAAAAATTACTTTAATCTCTCCTGAAGAAGCTTTCCCACTAGATTTTATGGATTCTTTTGGTTTGTCTTTTATTGAGTCTGGCTTATTAGGAGCCAAAATTGTTTTAAGAAATTGGCTAAAAGATGGTTTTGAAATTGATCTTCTTTATCCAATCAGCATCAAGCAAATTCCAAACTGGAAAGAAATTGCTTATATTCAGCAAGAAATTCATTTAGCCAAGGCTTTGAATGTTTTATGGAAAGTCAATAATATTAAAATCCAAGCCAAAGGCCGTTATGAAGACGAAAAACAAGGACATTATGGCTTTGAATATAAAATTACTTGGCGTGGCGGTGAGTTTTCTCCAAGTCAGGGCGGTTTATTTAGCGGCTCACCCACCCAATACTTTCAGCGAAAAACACGCCTTTTATTTGATTATTTAAAAACCTCTGAAGAGCAAACCCTAAAAGAAGCACAAGGTTTATTTCAGCAAGGCCTAAATTTGCGACTACAAGCCCAAGAAGAATATTCAGCTGTGAAAACGATTGTGCATGAGCAAAGCCAAACTATAGACAAACTCAAGCAAGCCAATAGAGAGCTAGAAGGCGCAATTCATTTTTTAAGCGAAGAAGAAGAAAAACTACAACACGAAAGCGCAAGCTGGAAGGCAAGCAAAGTGGCCAGCGACCAAATGAAAAAACAAGCCGAAGAAATGGCTCAAATCAAATCTCGCTTAATGAGCATGGTAAGCCACGAATTAAGAACACCTTTGAGTAGCTTGCTTGGCTTTACTGAATTATTGCTGGATGGCGAATTTGAACCAGAGCAAATTAAAGAATTTTTAACTACAATTTATACCGAATCAGCCCGCATGAAAGATTTACTGGATGAATTTTTAGATATGCAAAGGCTTGAATCTGGTCGAATAGAGCTACATTTGGCTTCTTGCGATTTTCAGGAAGTTTTAAAATATATTACTTTAACTTTTAAAGGTTATGCCTCTGGCGTTAATATTCTCACGCACATTCCCCCAGACCTGCCCCTACTTTTTGCCGATAAAAGTAAAATTGAACAAATCATGAAAAACTTTGTATCTAATGCCATCAAATATTCACCAAATGGCGGAGATGTCAAAATTTTTGTAAGCCATGATACTGAAAAAGCCACTATTTGTGTTGCAGACCAAGGCTTAGGAATTCCGCCCGAAGCTTTACCGAAATTGTTTCAGGAGTTTTACCGTGTAGAGAGAGAAACTCACATTAATATCAAAGGAACGGGCTTGGGGCTTTCAATCACTAAACAGCTCATTGAAGCGCATAAAGGAAAAGTTTGGGTTGATAGCAAATTAGGTGAAGGCAGTAAATTTTATTTTACAATTCCGCTCTACAAGTAGCGAAACTCTTATTATTTACCAAGAAGCTTTTTCACCAGAAGATTCTTTTAGCCAAATATTACGAACCCAACCTTCTTCGGAGGAATGATCTTTTACCGAGACTTTGCACCATCTTTCGCCGCCGTGCATTTGACAACCTAAATTTCTTAAAATTGTTCCATTAGGTAATCCTTCAACTTTAAAAGATGCTTCTTGCGCAGGGGCGGCTTTTAAACCTAAATTATTGTTTTTAACACCATGAATTTCCCAAAAATCTGGACCGCCCGCTTCTCCGTCAGCAAATTCGCCTTGAGGTGAAGCCGCTTGGTTCTTTTCTTTTAAGTGCGCTTGCATGGATAAACCAGCGACAAGAACATCTCCGAACTTACAACTACTACCTTTGTTTATAAGCTTTCCGTTTTTATCGTATAGAACGGTACAACCATTATTACTATTATGAGGAGAAATTGAAACATCTCCATTTGGTAATGTATAAATTTCAACTTTTGCGTTTGCGCTTAAAGCGGTTAAACATAAAAAAGCCAGAGAATAAACAAAAAGAGCTTTTAAATTTGGCATTGAGCTGTTGATTAAACAATAAAGAAACTATAGCAAACCCAGACTAAAAGGATCTATGTATAATTTTAAAAAAGTGTTCAAAATAACCTGACGGATCTAAATTAATAAGCTGCTTAAAAGCCTGATCAATAGCTTCTAC
>CANLTT010000076.1 GCA_947494115.1 Candidatus Caenarcanales bacterium | reverse complement strand
AATCTTGCACTGCGCTCACCGAGACCTCAAATCTTTCACTAACTTCATCTTGGGTCATTCCCTCTTCAAGAGCCTGAATTACCCTCTTTCTTAAATCCATTGAATATGCCATTCCTTTATTATACTGCTTTGTTTATGGGGAACGCTATATCAAGAGTAGGTTTAAACCCAATCACAGGTTCACCACAGGAAATAGAATCAGATGTCATGGATTTTTTTAAGCGATATGGCGATGGTTCTTCGGTAATACCTCCTTCGGGAGATTTTCAAGCCGTAATGGACTTAGAGAACCGACAAAATCCAACGGCCAAAGTAAGGGCTTATTTTCCTACTGGAAATCAACTTGCCCAGCAGATAAAAGAGCAGTGGTTACGGACTTTCAACGGTGATCGTTCTTGCTTTCCAGGACCACGACTAGAAAACAACAGGAGTCTAACAAGGTAAAAGATAAATAAACCTCTCTTCAGCTTTCGGCAATAGGCTTGGCTCCTAAAATATGTTTAGCCATTTCTAAAATACTTTCATCATCATTAGCATTATTTGCCTCAGAAAAAGTTTGAATATTATTTTGAGGCATTGGCTTATTATCTACAGCCAGCTCTGTTTTAATTTTTGGCTCTGGCGACTGAATGGCGGAAGTTTGGTTTTGAGAAATTGCCGAATTATTTTGCGCTAATGAAGAATTCAATTCAAATTTAATCTGAAAATCGGTGCCGAGGTGCTTGCTAAGCAATTCTTGAATAAGATTAATTTTTTTGGCATCATTTAATTTATCATAAAAACCCTTTATGGGTATGCCTATAATGGCTGAAGTGCTTGTTTGCGAAATTATAAAAGCCTTAGAATCTCGCAGTAAGGTCTTGGTGGGAATATGCGTAAGTTCGGCCAGCAAAATATCAATTAGACCGCCGCTAGAAGCTGGTTTTGGGGTATTATTCTGGGGTTTTTCATTAATTGCTTCAGAATTTATAAAACTTTTTTCGGGCGTTTTGGGGCGAGAATTATTTTCGGTAATTTTATTAAAACCATCCCCAGACTGATTATTAGCGAGCACAGCCGAATTAAGCTTTTTCTCAAGTTGTTCAAGACGTTGCACAAATGGGCTTAAATCAAGATTGCTGGCATTATTTTGAGAACCCAAAGAAATACCCAAAATCAAACTTTTTAATCTTAAAGCTGGCTGAGAGGCTGTTCTTAATGAATATTCGCCTTTCGATAAACTGTCTATAACCTGAATTAAAGCCGTAGAATTAGAAGTTTTGCTAAGGTTTTTTTCTAGTTTTTCAATTGCAAATTCAAGCAAAGCTCTTAACAATTGCAAGGCATCGGCTCCGTCATTTAAAAAACTATTTACTTTTTCGAGGGCTTCAAAAGTTTTTTGCTCACAAATATAAGTCAAAAGTTCATCTAAAGCCTGCTCCGAAAGAGCGCCAAATAAATCTAAAATCAATTTTTCATCAATCAATTCGCCCACAGAGCCTAAAATACTAATTTGGTCAAGCAAACTTAAGGCATCACGCAGGCCACCTCTGCTTTGCTTGGCAATTTTGGCATAACTATTTTCGCTTAATTTTATATTTTCTAAAGCACTAATTTGTTTTAAACGGGCGGTCAAAGGCTCTAAATCAATTGACTTAAAAGAAAACTTTTGACAACGGCTGACAATTGTGGCGGGCACTTTATGTTCTTCGGTGGTGGCCAAAATGAAAACAACTTGAGGCGGCGGTTCTTCAATTGTTTTTAAAAGCGCATTAAAAGCCTCTTTGCTGAGCATATGAACTTCGTCAAAAATATAAATTTTAAAAGGTGCTGTCTGAGAGGCCAAATGACATCTTTCGATTACTTGAGCGGCATCTTCTACGCTTCGATGGCTGGCCGCATCTATTTCAATTACATCTGGGGAAATTCCAGCCGTTATTTCTTGGCAATTGGTGCAAATACCGCAAGGGTCAAGCGTTGGGCCTTTTTGACAATTTAAAGATTTTGCTAAAATACGAGCCGTAGAGGTTTTTCCGCAACCCCTTGGGCCAGTAAAAAAATAAGCATGAGCTGTTTTCTTGAGTTTAAGAGCATTACCCAAAGTGATTGCAATTATTTCTTGCCCGACAAGTTCGGTTAATTTTTGCGGACGATATTTTAAATATAAAGGTTCAGACATACAGTAAGTTTAGGCTAATTTTGATTTTATAGCAAAACTGGGCGCAAATAAAAAGCCCTCGATACATTGCTTAATACAGCTATAAATCAAGGACTTCAAATTTAGGTAATTTTAATGTTTAAGTTAAGCCGCACTTATATTTTGCGGACGGCGAGGACGATGGCCGCCACCACCTTCATTATTAGAATTATTATTGCCTTGCTGTAAAGTACGATTTGTGATCACCTTTACGCCAATAATTCCATATGTTGTTTCGGCTTCAGCAAAACCATTATCAATATTAGCCCACCAAGTATGCAAAGGCACTTTTCCTTCAAGATACCACTCTGTACGGGCAATTTCGGCACCACCTAAACGACCAGAAATTATAATTTTAATTCCTTGCATTTCAGAGCTAGACATTGCTTTGGCAATTGCAGTTTTAGCCGCTCTACGAAAAGCAACACGGCGTTCCATATCATATGCTATTTTCTCGGCAATAATTTGCGCATCATTAGAGCTGGCCTCCATAACATTTATTCTAATAATTGTATTAGGAGTAAATGCTTGAATAGCGGTTTTTAAATCATCAACACGCTGATTATCTTTGCCTAAAATATTAGCTGGCCTGATTGAATGAATGTTTACATCAACTTTATCGTCTCTGCGCACAATTTTTACTTTACTAATGCCAGCTTTGCGACCTAATTTATTTTCGATGGTTTTTCTAATTTTCCAATCATTTTCTAAAACCTTAGGCGCATCATTAAATTCTGCAAACCAATTAGAAAAATAATCGGCGGCTAAGCGTGGTTCAGCGTCTTTTTCTCTTTTAACCCAAACGCCTAAACGATTCGCTCTCGGTGGTTTTTTGTGTCCCATTTTAGCTTTATTTAACTCCTAATTCAACAAATATGCGGCTATAACGTTTTCTAATTGGTCTTCCTCTTCCACGAGGACCAGCTTTCATGCGGCGCAATTCAAGACTTTTTACAGCCCAAATATTGCTAACCCAAAGCTCTTTTAAATCAGAGACCTGCTCCTGATCTATAGCATTAGCGGCCGCTGACTTAAGAAGCTTGGCAATATCTTTACTAGAACCGTAATTAGAAAAAAGCAAAAAATTCATGGCTTCTTGCAAAGATTTTCCTCTAATTACATTTAAAGGTCTTTGTTGTTTTTCAATTGAACCTTTTACCATACACACGGCACGAGATACTGCAACAAACTCGCTTTGAGCGGTAGTTTTACTTGTCATTATTTTTTGCCTCCTGCGCTTGTGGTCTTATGTCCTCTGAACCTGCGTGTTGGGGCAAATTCACCAAATTTATGGCCAACCATTGATTCGGTAATGAAAACTGGCACAAATTGTTTTCCATCATGTACCGCAATTGTTACACCAACCATTAAAGGTAAAATTGTCGAACTACGAGACCAAGTTTTAATTAGTTTTTTATCGTTTTTTTCAATCGCCTTTTCTATTTTCTCTAATAGAGTGGGATCTATGAAAGGGCCTTTTTTGAGAGATCTAGACATTTAGCACTTCACCTATTTTTTGCGTCTACTTATTATGAGTTTATTACTATTTTTGCGTTTTTTGCGGGTTTTCAAGCCATGTGGTTTTCCAGCATGAGTATAAGGACCAGCGGCACCAATCGGAGACTTACCTTCACCACCACCGTGTTTATGATCGACAGGGTTCATAGAAGAGCCACGATTATGTGGTTTACGGCCTAACCATCTTGTGCGGCCAGCTTTACCAGCACTTTGATTAGCAAAATCTGGATTACTAACCTGACCTAAAGTTGCATAGCAAGTATCTTTTATCCAGCGCATTTCACCCGAAGGAAGCCTTAAACCAGCCAAACCTTTTTCTTTAGCGATTAATTGCGCCGACTGACCAGCAGATCTAACTAATTGCCCGCCTCGGCCAGCATAAAGTTCTATATTATGCACAACAGAACCAAGTGGAATATTAGCCAGCGGCAAGGCATTGCCAGGTTTAATAGGAGACTTTGAGCCGCTAACAACTAAATCATTATTCTTAAGGCCTTCTGGAGCCAAAATATAACGTTTTTCGCCATCTAAATAAACAATTAAAGCAATCCAGCAATTACGGTTTGGGTCATAGTCGAGAAATTCAACACGACCTTGAATATTTTCTTTATCGCTTCTGAGAAAGTCTATTTTGCGGTAAATGGCTTTGTGACCGCCTCCTCTAAAGCGGCTTGTGATTTTACCTTGATTATTACGTCCTACATGTTTTGGTATAGCAACCTTTAAGGAACGAACTTTGCGTTTTTTAGCTTTTTGTTTACGCACTGGCTCATTGGTTTTAAGCTCAGAATAATCCGAAGCTAATCTTCCTCTAGTGCCTGCCGAAGTAGGTTTATATTGTTTGAGTGCCATTTTATTAGTTTTTACAAATAAATTAAATTGCTTGTCGAATTTAGCACACTTTTTTATTAAAGTCAAACCAGCTTTTCTAAAAATAACAGCTAACAAAACCGCTCTGAAAGAAGTTAGAAAGCCCTGAAACAAAAAATTTAAAAAATATAAACAATACAAAATAAATAAAACCTTTGAATTAAAACCAATAAGCTTTTAGAATATTTGTGTGGTGAATATAAAATTTCCTTCTTTAACAAATAATTGGAAAAACATAAAACTAGACAAAGTGCTTTTAGTGGCCTTGGTTTTAATTTTGGCTTTGGGTTTATTGGCGCAGTCGAGCGTGGCTCAGGGCAGGTTTTTTTCTAAGCAAATTATTTTAATTCTTTTAGGAATTCCAATTTTTTATTTGGGTTATTCTATTCCGACCGAGGTTATTAAGCGAACTTGGTGGTTGGGTTATGGTTTTTCGGTTTTATTACTTTTATTTGTGCTTTTTAAAGGAACAGAAAGTTTGGGCGCACAGAGATGGCTTTGCTTTGGTAAATTTTGTGTTCAACCGTCAGAGCCAGCCAAAATAGCCGCCATTATTGCTCTTGCTTATTGGTTTGACCAACATAAACCTAAAAGTCTTTTTGAGATTATTAAAGCGGGTTTTATAATTTTATTAATTCCTTTTGCGCTTATATTCAAACAACCAGACTTAGGCACTTCTATGGTTTTGGTGGCAATTTTCTTTTCGATGGTTTATTGGGCGGGCGCAAAATTGGCGCAAGTTTTAGTTTTACTTAGCCCTTTAATTATTTCTATAACCAGTTCTTTAAGCACTAGAGCTTTTTCTTTGCCAGAATTTACTTTGTTTGAACATTCAATTATTCCAGCTTGCTCGGTTTTAGGCATTATTACAATTTGTTTAATTTGCCTATTTTTGGCGATTTACCATAAAATTTGGCGTTCTATATTTAAAACAATTGCTTTTGGTTTTTATACGATTTTTGCTTTTTTTATTGCTTTAATCGGGCGACCAATTGCTTGGGGCATTTTAAAACCTTATCAACAAAAACGTTTAAGCATTTTTCTAGATCCTCAAACTGACCCTAGCGGAGCGGGCTATAATATAATTCAAAGTTTATTGGCCGTTGGCAGTGGTGGCCTTTGGGGGCAAGGTTATAAAACTGGTCGTTTAACACAAGGGCTTTTTGTGCCAGAACAACATACAGACTTTATTTTTTCTTCAATCGCCGAGGAGTGGGGGTTTATGGGCGCACTGGTCTTATTAATTGTTTTTGCGACTATTTGTTTTAGACTTTTTCTTCTTATAAAAGGCCTTGATGATTCTTTTTGTAAATTGTTGGTGGTTGGTGTTTTAACTTTTTTGTGTTTTCATGTTTGCGTAAATATTGGCATGAATATTGGCTTAATGCCTGTAACTGGCGTACCTTTGCCTTTTATCAGTTATGGTGGAACGGCACTTTGGGTTTGTTTGTTTTCGCTTGGAATAACTCAAAGAATTTATGCTGACAATATTGGTAATTCGATGTTTAAATAAATCTCTCAAAAATCAAAACAACAATATCAGCTTTAAATGAGCTTTTCTTTAAGTTAATATCTTGGCTATAATTGGGCATTATGAAAAGCATTTTTGAAAAAATAATTAGCCGTGAAATTGAAGCCGATATTGTTTATGAAGATGGACTTACAATCGCTTTTAAAGACATTAATCCCGTTGCACCTAAACATTTTTTGGTAATTCCCAAGAAAAAAATTAAAAATATACAAGTGGTTACCAGCAATGATATGCACCTTTTTACGCATATTTTTAGTGTCATTCAAAAACTCTCTGTTCAGGAGCAAATGGTCGAAGAAGGTTATAGAGTAGTAACTAATATCGGTGAATATGGCGGCCAAACCGTGGAGCATTTGCATTTTCATATAATTGGCGGTCGTCCTTTGCGGTGGCCACCGGGCTAATTAAAGAGTTTTGCACTTTGACTCACAAGATAAATCGGCTTCTAAGCTTTCTTCAACCCATTCGGTCATAATATCGGCAATGGCATAATTCTCGGCTTTGAGCAATTTTTGGCTGGCTTCACTGCCTTCTTCTAAAATCTTTTCAATTGGTTTTAAATAAGAACCAAAACCTAAATTTTGGGCAATCGGCTGAACTTCTTCGAGACGTTTTTGAATTGCTTCATAAATGGTGTTTTCTTCGGCATAAAGCCAGTCAGAGAAACGGGCATTTAAACCGCTCTGAGCCGCAAACAATTCATTTTCATCCGAAACTATAATTAAACTTTCATCATTAAAAGGCACAACCAAATCGGGATTTTGCAAAAAATAATGTACTCTCGCTTCAATCCAAGCCATAATTGCCAAAGTTGTTTCCCAATTGGTGCTTAAATCACAAATTCTAATTTCTAAACGATTCAGCTCAGTTGGTCTGTCTGGGCCATTAGGGCGAATTGCACCCCAAAAATGCCTAATATTATACATTTCGCCCGATTCAAGCATTTGCTGAGTCCAGTTTATAAAATTATTTAAATTACCAAAAAGCGGAATAATATTTGGCACTTTAGGAAAACTCAACCAGCGATAAGATTGAGAACCCGTATTTTGCCCATCATAAAAAGGCGAACTGGCAGTTAAAGCTAACATTAAACAAGCTTCCATGCGCAATAAATCAAGCAGTCTTATAATTTCGGCGGGATCTGGAATGCCAATATTGTAATGTACGCTTGTGGTCAAAATGTTCAGGCCATGGCGTTTTTCGATGTGCTGATGATAATGGTCTTCGGGTTTGCTAAAAATAAAACTTTTTTCAAAAGGCAAAGCTAAAGCACTACCAGGAATTACTGTCCAGTCTGGGTTTTGTTGTTTTAAAAACTGCCTTAACTGCAAGCGTGGTTTTATAAGCTCCGCTCGCAATTGATCATACGAAACACAAATTGGGGTTATATATTCAACATTGCGTTGGTCTGGTTCAACCGTAAAATTTGGTAAGTTTTGGCATATAATCGCTGAAAGCGGCAAGGCTTCACCTGTGATTAAACCCGTATATTGTTCAATTTCTAGTCCTTTTGTTAAAAGCATTTTGCTATCTCGGAAAACCAGCTTTATTAAGTATTTTAGCTTGTAAATCAAACATTGCGGCGGCTTGTTTTTTTGTTTGGTGATCGTGGCCGATTAAGTGCAAAAACCCATGCACAAACAAAAAAGCGGCTTCCCTTTCTAGAGAATGATTGTATTCAATTGCTTGTTCTTTTAGTTTATCTAAGCAAATTATAATATCGCCTAATTCAAGCTCTGGAAAAGGCAAATCAAAATTTTCTAAACTCGGGAAAGATAAAACATCGGTGCTTTTGTTAAGATTTCGATATTTTTGATTTAATTCTTGGATTTGGGCGGTTTTGACAATGTTTAGCGAAAAAGAAATTTTTTTTATAAAAGCCGAAAATGTTTGAGTTTCGAGGGCAATTAATGCTAGTTTATTAGAATTAGTTTTCCACCAAGTTGCATTTAAAATTTTGTTTCTTGCCAAACACTTCACTTCTCCAGTCAATTCAAACATGTTTAAAATAATAAAAGTTTTTCTGTTTTTAACTATTTTAGCTTTCTCTTCTCAGGTTCAGGCTAAAAAATATGTATCCGCCAAAAATAATAAAACCAATTTTACTTTTGTTGGTTGTGCTAATGAAGAAGCTTCTTTTAATGAAATTACCGTGCTGATGGAATCTTCTCAGGCAGTTTGGAATAAACATAAATTAGACGAATTAATTAATTTTTACGCTCCAAATTTTCAGAGCAAAGATGGCATTACAATCGAAAAAATACGCACCAATTTAACCGATTTTTGGCAACAATACAGCGATGCTCAAATTAGCTCATTACCGGGCACAATTTATGTTTGCGGCGATTATGCCACTGTTAATTTGACCGAAATCACAACCGCTACTGGCTTGGCCGAGGACAGTAAAGTTTTTTCGGAGCCACCCAAATTTAAAGCTTGGATTCATGGTATTACAACCTTAAAAAAAGTTGGTAATGATTGGAAAATTGTTTCAGAGGAAGTTTTAAGTGAAGAAATGTGGAAATATTATGGCTCTTTCTCTGAAAAGCTTTTAGAAGAAGGCAAAGTCAAACTTATTCTTCCAAGCCCTGTTAAAGATGGTGAAAATTATATTGCCGAATTAAAATATACTTTGCCCGAAAAAGTGCAGGCCGTGGCTTTGCTTGACAAAATTTTACTAACCGAGTTTGCCGAATCTAAAACCGATAAAACCGACAAATTAGACAAAGCCAAGAAAAAAGAAAAAGAAATAGAATCGGCTAGACGCACAATTGAAGGCACAAGCGAAGAAGGTTTACGTCGATTATTTACGGCTAATAGCCTTGGCCAAGATGAATTAGTGAGAGCGCAAATTGAATTAATTTCTTTTACTAATAATAAAGGCCCTGCTTTAGTTGGTATTATCGGCATCTCCGAGCGCATTGTGCCTAAAAGGTCGCCAAAGCCAGATGAAACAAATACTAAAACTTTAATCAAAAGCTTTAAAGAGCAAAGTTTAAATCTCGAAAAAGAAAATACCGAAACAAGCAATAAGCCCAAGGGTTAGGTCATAAAGAACTTTAATAAAGGGGAATATTAAACTACTCACTTTAATTGTATATGTTTTACTTTTCTCTTTTAGATCTGGAAACTGATTTGAGCGAAATGCAAATAGAACAAAAGCTAAGTGCAATTTGCCTAAGTATCTTTAGAATCAGCGATTGCACTTGTCATCTTTTACCCGATCTACAAGGTTGGATTCTAGAGGTAAGCAAACAAGCTTATAACGATAGTCATCCAATTTTCCCAAATCTATCTACAGAAGGAGACAGTTCGAGAAGAAATATAAAAATTAAGATTATTTTTGAGAAGCAAGAATCAGCATATTTTCTTAAATTCAAAGTAAGACTTATTTCTATTTTTAGTGTAGCACTAGCAGTTTTGATGACTTCTTTGGGAATTATTGGCTTTTTACAACAAGGTAAAATTAGCCTTTTTGGATTTTTTGTTCTTGGTCTGATGGGCTATTTACCCTTACTAGCAGATTTTATATACAACTCTTCAATACTTAATCAAATAAAACCAGTATTAAAAGCAAAGTTTGGAATAATTCAGCCTACACAAAAGAGAAATCGAATTTATTGATTTGACAGAGGCTTTGAAAACCAAGGAATTTCAGCTTTAAACAGTAAAATATAATTACTTGGATAGAGGAAATAAATGAAAATCAAGGTCGAAATATGGCAAGAAGACGGGGCATGGTGTGCTTCTATTCCCGCTTTTGCTGGCTGTCATTCTTGGGGAGAAACAGATGAAGAGGCTATCGCAATGATTCAAGAAGCGGCAGAAGGATGGCTTCAGGTTGCCAATCAGCGCAAAAGTACAACTGCAAATAATATAAAAACTCTTGAATTAGCTTTATGAAAGCTGTTTGGAACTTTAAGGTCAATAATGGAGAATGCTAATCTAACCGAAGAAGATCTGCTCTAAGTGCGCTTTAGTTGGTATTATCGGCATCTCTAAAAGCATTGTGCCTAAAAGGTCGCCAAAGCCAGATGAAGCAAATGCCAAAACCTTAATCAAAAGCTTTAAAGATCAAAGTTTAAACCTCGAAAAAGGGAATGTTTAATAAACTGTGTCAATTCAAAAATAGTAAAATAAGTTGAATAAATGAGGAATTGACAATGAAAACAGAAACAAAAAAGAAATTTGATAACTTTGATATTCATAAATTTCACAAA
>CANLTT010000075.1 GCA_947494115.1 Candidatus Caenarcanales bacterium | reverse complement strand
GATACGAAAAGATTTGATGATGATATTGATAAAATTTTCAATAATTTTTTAAAAGAAATTAAACAAAAAAACAATGCACAAGAAAATTTCAATAATGCTTTAAACACTGCCTTTATTAATATTTTTGGAGATACTAATACTTCTTTAAGATATGAAGATTTTGATTCGCCAGTTGATGGACAATCCGTTCAATTCTGGTTTAAAAAAGGCTCTCTCAAAGTTCCATATGATTATTTGTCCGCAGGTGAAAAAATGGTTTTTGAGCTTTTATTAAATCTTTATGCCCGCAAACATTTATACCAAGATTCAATTGTATTTTTTGATGAAATAGATTTGCATTTGAATACTAGTTTGCAATTTGATTTATTAAAAGAAATTACCGAAAATTGGATACCCGATAATTCACAAGTCTGGATTGCGAGTCATTCATTGGGTTTTATAGATTATGCAAGGCAATATGAGAGAGGTGTAATTATTGACTTTGATAGTTTAGATTTTGATCGAGAACAAGTGTTAAAACCAGAATCAAAAGGTTTAAAAAATTATGAAATCGCTGTTCCAGCAAATTTGATTCAAGACTTATTTAGAGGTAAACAAATTTTTATTTGCGAGAACAAAAATGATCAAATATTCAATTCTCTTTTATTAGCTGAAAAATTATTTGTTGGGGTACATGATAAAAATTCTATACTAATTGAAGTGAAAAAAAATACGAATTACTTTGCTCTCAGGGACAGAGATTATTTGACGGATGAAGAAATACGAAAAGCAAAAGAGAAATATAAAAACCTATTTATTTTAGATTATTACTGTATTGAAAATTATTTATATCATCCAGAAAACTTATTAGAACTGAATTTAAAAGATTTTGATATTAAAGATTATGAGAAGGAAATTATTAATCAAAACAATTTAAAAAAAGAAAAGATAAAAATTGACCACTTAAAAGATGATCGAAAAAGTGATTTAATGCTCAAAGAAATTCAACCAGACAAGAACTACGATCAGTTTATTGCGGAATATCTTGATTCAGATAACTTTAACAAATTTTATACTTTTTTTAATATGAAAAATTTTAATGGAAAATATTTAGAGAAATATCAAATCACTGAAGAAAGGCTTGCTAAAACAAATTGGTTTAAAACTAAAATTAGTGAGGTTTTACAATAATGTTTATAAATAAATTACAACTAAAAAACTTTAAACGATTCACTGATTTAACGGTTGATTTAGCTGACCAGCAAGACGAAAATTCACCGAAATTGGTTTTATTAATTGGTGCAAACGGTAGCGGAAAGTCTTGTATTTTTGACGCTTTTGAGTATTTCACCGCTGAAAACCTAGTTTCAGATAAGCAAAAAAAACATCTTGGGGTAAATTACTATAGTTATTTAAAGAAAGCCCATCCTGGAAATGAGAATGTCTGGGGTCTTGAAATGTATGGTTCGGAAACACTTCCTGATAAGTATAAATTTTACGGACGCACTGCATTTAGAAATATTGCTTATTTAAATACAGACAGGCACGCTGGAGAATTTGGTGAACAAAAAATTGATAATGTTGTTAAACAAAATCTCGATAGAACAAACCAATTAATTGACTCAGACCAAAGATGGGAAACTGATATTGTTTATGCTTGTACTGATAATATAAAAAGAGAAGTATTAGTTAATTCAATTAATAGTAGTTTAAATAATATATTCTCTAAAAATTTAATTGGAAAGTTTCAGATTGAAAGTATAAAAGTTGATATTGGTGGTTTAAAATCTTCTTTGGCTTTGGAAGTCTTGATTAGAAAAGGAAATTGTATTTTTGTTTATGAATATTTATCAGCTGGTGAAAAACAATTATTTACAATTTTATTAAATTTACACTTACGCAAAAAATACCTTGAAAATACTATTATTTATTTAGACGAAATAGATTTGCATTTAAATACAAGTATTCAGTCAGATTTATTAAAAGAAATTACCGAAAATTTAATACCCGATAATTCGCAAGTTTGGGTTGCTAGCCATTCGCTTGGCTTTATTGATTATGCAAGACAAAAAACATATAAGTATGATGAAATAACCGAAACTGAAGTAGAAATAAAAAAAGTAATTCTTGACTTTGATAATTTAAACTTTGATGAAGTACAAGTATTAAAACCAGAGAGACGAGATAATTTAAAAGTATATGATATTGCTGTTCCACAGGAAACTTTAGCAATTTTATTTCAGGACAAACAAAAAATATATTGCGAAAATAAAAACGACCAATACTATAATTTGTTAGCTCTACAAAATAAAATCTTTTTGCCCGAAACAGATAAAAATGCCGTTTTTTTAAGACTGCAAAATAATAAAGAAAATGATGCGTTTGGAATTATTGACCGTGATTATTTATCTGACAGAGAGCGGGAAAAACTAATGAAAGAGTTTAAAAATATAAAAGTCTTGAAATACTATTGCTTTGAAAATTATTTGTATCATCCAGATAATATAAATGAATTAAAAATAAGTGATTTTGATAAACAGGAATATATAAAAAAATTAATTGAAATAAAAAATAGAGAAAACGATAATATCAAAGCAAATTTATCTAATAGCAGAAATAGTTATGTATTTTTTAAAAAGAATGAAGAATTTAAATTAAAAGATGAAAACTTAGATTATATTTTTAAGCTCTTGAATTCAGATGAGTTAGAGGATTTTTATAAAGTATTTTCAATGAAAAATAAACAGGATTTAGCAAATATAAATAAACATAAATCCGAGCTTGTTAGAACAAATTGGTTTAAAACTAAAATTAGTGAGATTTTAGAATAATGAAAAATAATAAAATCTATTGAACTTAAGACTTTCTGGATGAAGTTTTTTTGAAAGTGGTTTCGATCAGGACAAAAGACCTAAATCTAATTTGGCTTGTTCAATACTTTCTCTAATTAAGCCTCTCTTTTTGTGCGGAATTTCACGTGCATTCATTTGTGCCATTATGGCTTTGGCTCTATTTAAAACCGAAGTCGGCAAACCAGCCATATGCGCAACTTCAATGCCATAACTTCGGTCAGCGCCACCAGGCATAACTTTATGTAATAAAATCAATTCACCATTTTCTTCATGCGCAGACACTTGATAATTTTGTACTTGCCTGAATAAATCGGCCAAACCATTCAGTTCATGATAATGTGTGGCAAAAACTGTTCTAGTGCCAGCTTGCGCAATATACTCAACCACAGACCAAGCAATGGCCACGCCGTCATATGTGCTGGTTCCACGGCCAATTTCATCAAGCAAAGCTAAACTTTTTGAAGTCATATTGTTTAACAAATAGGCGGTTTCAGTCATTTCGACCATAAAAGTAGATTGCCCTAAACTTAAATCATCACTGGCTCCAATGCGAGTAAATATGCGGTCTACAATACCAATTTCGGCGTAGCTGGCGGGCACATACGAACCAATTTGCGCCATTAAACAAATTAGGCCAGCCATTTTCATATAAGTCGATTTACCAGACATATTAGGACCAGTCAGAATAATAATTTGCTGTTGTTGGCCTTCGCCTTCAAGGAAAATATTATTAGCAACAAATTGACCTTGCGGTAATAAGCTCTCTATGACTGGATGGCGGCCATTTTCGATTTTCAAATTAAGCGAATTATTTATAAGTGGTTTTGTATAATTTTGATTGGTAGCCAATTCTGCAAAAGCGGTTAGACAATCGATTTGGGCAATTTGTCTACTAATATTTTTAATTTCTTCGGCATAAACGCCCACCGATTCACGCAAAAAGCAAAATAACTCATATTCGGTTTGTTTATAATTGGCTTCGGCGGTAATAAATTGTTTTTCGTATTCTTTTAGCTCTTCGGTGGTGTAGCGGTCTATATTGGTAAGGTTTTGTTTAAGCGTATAATTTGCTGGAACCGCATTGCGAGACGATTTACTAATTTCAATATAAAAACCCGCCAATTTATTAAAACAAACCTTAAGCGATTTTAAGCCACTTCTTTCACGTTCTTGGGCTTCATAAGAGCTAAGCCAATTTTCATTTTCTTTAACTAAACTTTTAAGTGCGTCCAGTTTTTCGCTATAACCCAATTTAAAAATATTGCCTTCGGTGCTCGCTATGGGCAATTCATCAAGCAAAGCAAGTTCAAGTTCACGGCTTTTATAAAATAAGTTTTGCGAATATTCAAAATTTAATAAATTGCGCTCCGAAAAGTCAATTTCTTGCAATAAAGCCTTAAGTCCAGGCAAAATCAAAAGCGAATTTCTTAAAAAGCCCATTTCTCTTGGGTTTAAGCGGCCTGTTTGTAATTTAACAGCTAAACGCTCCAAATCAGCCACTTGGGTTAAAAAGTCTTTTAAATTGCTTCTAAAATTAGGGGTTTTTAAAAGTTTTTCGACCGCTTCTTGGCGCATTTCGATTTGCTCATAATTTAATAAAGGTGCCATCAACCATTCTTTGAGCAGTCTTGTGCCCATTTTGGTTGTAATGCCAGTTTCAAATAAACCAAGCAAACTGCCCTTTTTTTGACGATTACGCACAGTTTCAAAAATTTCTAAATTTCTAATTGTCTGCTCATCAAGCTTTAAAAAAGAATTTGCTTCATAAATATCAATTTTAGTTAAGGCTTTCAAACACTCTGGATAAGTAAATTCTAAATATTCTAAAATTGCACCTAAGGCTTGCAAAGCAGGATTATAATTATTACAACCAAAGCCACTCAAAGAATGTTCACCAAATTGTTTTTTGATCGAATTTTTGGACATTTCGAGATCGAACAATTGATTTGCCCTTTGGGTGAGAGAAAACAAAGACTTATTTAAACTTTCTGGTAATAAAAATTGTTCAATATAAATGCCATCTTCATCTTTAACACGGCTAGAAGCCACCAATAATTCAACAGGCTTCAAACAATTTAATTGGTTTACAAGGGCTTCTTCGCTTAATTCGGCAATTTTAAGTTGTGCCGTCGAAATATCCACAAAAGCCAAACCCCAAAGCCCTTTTACGGGGAAAATTGCCGCCAAATAATTTGCGTGATCGCCAGCCAAAAATTCAGTTTCGGTTAAAGTGCCTGGTGTTAAAATGCGCACAAGTTCTCTCGCCATAGGGCCTTTGCCAGTTGGATCTCCAATTTGTTCGCAGATGGCAACCTTGATTTTGGCCTTTAAAAGCTTAGCTATATATGTATCAGCATTGCGATGAGGAATACCAGCCATAGGCACTCTTCCCCCCGGATGAGCATTATCTGCTCGAGAAGTTAAAGTAATTTCTAGTTCTTTTGCCAAAATTTCAGCATCGTCAAAAAATGATTCATAAAAATCCCCCAACCTAAAGAGCAGAATTGCATCTCCAGTCTTGGCTCTTTGTTCTAAATATTGGCGCAAAACAGGTGTATATTTCTCGGATGAAGGAAACTGTGGACTTAAACTAGACATGGTTTTTTGATTTGTGTTACTCAAATTTTAATTTTATCTCATAAAGTTATTTTTGGTCATTTCTCTCATTCAGACAAGCTCCAAAGAGATAAATAAAAATGTTAGCCAAATGTTATAGCTAGTTAAGGCTGTGTAAATTAAAGCTGTCGGGTCTTTCAAAGGGGCTAAGAGAGTTTGTATAAGTTTAATATCAGCTAACAATTTTTATTAAGGATTACCGATTATGTCTATTTTAATTATTGCTGGAGTTTTAATTTCTGCACCTTTATTGAAAGATGAAGAAGTTAATTATTTTGATAAAGAACCATCATTGCTTGATAAAAAGAATGAAGTTGCAAGCAAAACTAAGTAAATTAATATTCGTAAGCACTTGCGCTGTCTGAGTATCAAACCAGTAAAAGCTAATTCTGGTAAAAACCTTGCAAATCAAGCACTTGTTTGAAACAAAGTAACTATTTAGGTGTAGTTATTAAAGATTTTTTTGAATACGCTCGACTTCTATCATAAATTGGTTATAAGCCAGTTTTATTTCGGCTTGATTGAAGTGCAATAAATCGTGGTTTAGCTCTGAATTGCCTTTGGCTAAACGGGTCATGCCAGCAAAGCCGCTAGAAGCTAAACTTTGTGCCAATTTTTTTATTTCGGGATCGGCTAAATTTTCTAAAGTATTGAAAAGCCCCATTGAAAGCATTAAAGGCAAATGACTAATTAAAGAAACTGCTTTATCGTGCTCGGCGGCTTTTGTCCAAATTATTTTTGCGCCCGTGCTTTCAATCGTATTAGTTAATAAATTATTTTGTAAATTATTTCCAATTAATGCCCAAGTTTTGCCTTCAAAAAGCTCTGCAAAGGCGTTTTCAAAACCAGCTTTTTCGGTTCCCGCCATTGGGTGGCCGCCAATAAAACTGCAATCGGGGCGCATATAATTTAAAGCGGTTTGACAAATAAAACTTTTGACACTTCCAACATCAGAAACACAGCAATTGCTTTTTAAATATGGCTGAATTGTTTGAATTAGAGCTGGAATTGAATTGAGCGGTGTGCAAATAAAAACTAAATCGCATTGATTTAAAGCTTCTAAATTATTTGTAACCAATTCAAAATTATGTTTAGCTAAAATTTCGCTTGGGTTTTGGACAATTGCCACCACTTTTTTATTTTGAGCGGCCAAATTAAGAGCCAAGGAACCGCCAATTAAGCCTAAACCGATAATTCCAATTAAATTTTGCATTCAATAATCAACTCTTAAAAGAATTTTTGTTTAGAATTATAGCGTTCAGTGTTTTTAAAATGGCTTTTCATAATTTTTTAATTTTACGAACTGGTGCAATTGGTGATGTAATTCACACTTTGCCTTTTATTAAAGCTTTAGCAAATTCTTTAAAATACAAAAAAATAGTATATGCGATGTCGGCCTCTTTGGCTCCGCTTATGAGCTATGTAAGTGAGATTGATGAAATTGTTGAACTCGATTTGCATACTGGCTTAAAAGGGCTTTGGGAGCAAGCGCACGCCCTAAAAGAAATAGATGAATTTCCACGCTTTAGTGATTTAATTAACCTACAGCCGCACTGGAAAACCCATTTCATTTCGGGCATTTTAAGGCCTAAGCAAGTTTTTACTTATAATAAAAAAATTCACCCCGAAAAACATGCTTGGCAAAATTTTGCGCTCAGCTATTTTAAAGAAGACGATCACAATTTTAAAGAATTTTCTTTGCCAGACAATTTGCCTTTAATTAAATTGCCTTTAAATATAATTATCCAAAGAACCCAATCAGTGAGCTTTTTGGGGCAAACAATTGCTTTTATTTTAGGGGTTGGCAAATATCGCCCGCACCGAGCTTGGCCTCTTAAACACTGGCTACAATTGCTTAAATTAATTGAATCCGATCAAGGTTTAAAACCGAATATTATTTTAATTGGCGGCGAAGATGAACAAAAGTTAGCGGCTGAATTTATGATGGCTTTGCCAGATTCAAGCAAAATAAAAATTACTAATTTAGTTGGAAAACTCGATTTAATCGGTACAGCGGCCGTTTTAAGCAAATGTATTTTAGCGATTGGTGCTGATACTGGTCCAACTCATTTATCGGCGGCTTTGGGCATTTATACCATTGGGCTTTTTGGGCCAACTTCAGCCAGTCGCCATGCACCTTTTAAAGGAATTGCTTTAAGGTCGTCAAATCAGCTTTTGGCTTGCGCTAAAGATTGCAATGAAAAAAAATGTGTGCGTAAAGTTTTAAATTGCATGGAAAATTTAATTCCAGATCAAGTTTGGATTGCCACAAATAGTTTTTTACGTTTGCAAAACAAATAAATTTTTGGTGTTTTCTTCGGTAATTTCGGCAATTTGGGCAAAGTCTTTTTGATGAATATCGGCTAGCGTTTGGCAAACTTCGCTTATAAAACTTGGTTCATTTCTTTTGCCACGGTGTTTTTGAGGAGCCAAAAAAGGACAATCAGTTTCTATGAGAGTGTTTTTTAAAGGAATGTTTTGAGCAGATTCTCTCAATTCATGGGCACTTTTAAAAGTCAAACAACCCGAAAAAGAAATATAAAAACCAAGTTCAATGAATTTATGAGCATATTCGGCATTACCAGTATAACAATGCATAACGCCCGCCGAAATATTTTCTTGGCGCAAAATTTGCAAAGTATCTTCAAAAGCGTCTCGGCAATGCACAATTAAAGGCAAATTTAGTTTTTTGGCAATTTGACATTGTTTAATAAAAACCTGCTTTTGGGTTTCAATCGGACAATCTTTATGAAAATAATCAAGGCCAGTTTCACCGATTGCAAAAAGTTTGCCCCTAAAATGATTTATATCAGTTTGGCAGTTTTCTGTCCATTCATGAGCATGACAAGGGTGAACTCCAGCACTTAAAAAAATATTATTATATTGCTTTTGTAAATCTTGCATTTGAGGCAAATCACGGGTATGAACGCAAGGGTGAATAAAAGCTTTAACTCCCGCTTCTTCTGCCCTGCTCATCATAGCTTTGCGGTCGGCCTCAAAAGATTCCCAAATTAAATGTGCATGACTATCAATCATTTATTTTTGCTTATCAGCCATTGGTTCAGCCGCCTCAGAACTGGCAACTTTGGCTGGCTCATTTACGGCTTTATATAAGTATTCTGACAAAGCTTGTAATTCTTCGGGGGTTCCAATAACTGGCGGCATAACCTTGTGATAACGGTTTTCGGCGGGCGGTTTTTGCATGGTTAGTAAAATACTATTATAGATACCAGCTTGGTCAAAACCTTTAAGGCGTTTTTTGAGCGAACGATAACCGCTTATAGTGTGGCAACTCATGCATTGCCCAATAAACATCTGCTCACCAACAGAAGAACCCTCTGGTTTAAAACGCATTTGTTCGGTGAAGCTACGGTTTAAAGGCAAATCGGTGGTGGCCTTAAGCGTAACCCCATTAGAAAACATAAAGTCTCTAATTACATATGGCTTGCGCAACATTTCACGGGAATATTCAAAAGAAGTAACCAAAATAGCCGCCGTAAACAAAAGCAAACCAGACTTCCAAACATTAAACTCTCGAGGGTTGAGATAAGCACTTACAAAAAACGCCAAGCCCACTGTCATAGAGACAATAACACCCAAAAAGGCAATACGAGCCACCATATTAAGGTTTAAAACACCTGAAGCAGGTTGGCTACCAACAAAACCAGACATTAAATTTTCCATTACTGGTTGTGGTAAAACCGAATAATACCAAATAAAAGCCCCAACTAAAAGCAAATAAGAAGGCAAAAGCCAAGCGGTGGTATAAGCCAATAATTCTTTCCTGAAGCGGCTATTTTCGTCCATTTTGCTAATTACAAAAGTGGCATAAATTCCAGCTAAAGTTATACAAATTAAAGTTCTGACAACCAAAGCAGGCCAAAAGCCGGGGTTAAAGAAAGCATCGCCAATATTATGCGTTTGTTGCCATTTACCTGGTGTAAGCATAAAAGTAATAATGCCATTAATTGTAAATAAACTTAAAAAAGACGTGGCCGCATAAAGCCAACCAAGCTTCATATGCAATTTGGGATCCATTTTTTCCCAGCCATAATAATAAAAAATGAGAGTAACAATTTCAACCAGAAAAACGCCCCATTCTAAGCCCCAAACAAAGCCAAATAAACGTATCAAAGAAGCGGTTGCCTGAGGGCTAATTAAACCGATAATAAACCAAATACCAATTCCCGAAATGGCTCCGAAAACATTGGTTAAAATCAAGAAAAAACGTGAAAAGTCTTTTAAAAATACTAAAACATCTTTGCGGTCATTTTTGCGTGCCCAAGCTTCGGTAAAAGGTAAAAAGATGCCGCCTCCAACTGCAAAGTGCGAAATCAAAACGTGAAAAGTCGCAATCAGCCCAATCATCCAACCAGGGCCAACGCCACCAATAATCCATGCAGGATAATCCATAAAATTGTTTTTATATTAAGTGGGATCTTCTCAAATTATATTTTATTAATGCTTTTTGTGAGAGATTTACTTGAAAAATTTAAGCGAAGTTTGAAAATTTGTTTTGATCTTAGAATATTTGATGCGGCGGAATATCTGATTGAAGACCTCTATACCAAGTCCAAATTGGGTTGCCATTTTTGAGTCCTATGCAGGGCCAAAGAGTTTTAAACCTTTCGGGTACGGTGAATATTCCAACTCCATACATTAAGCGAAGCTGAAGAAAAGACGTATCTATGTTTGGATTCGCTTGTATTAATCTTTGTATAATTTCGTCAATATAGCAAACCCCCGCTAAAGAGATCCAGAATATGTGAATAAGAAAAATAAAATGACATATTCTGAAGATTTAAGGAAAAAAGTAATAGAGGCGTTTGAAGGAGGAATGTCTCAGGAAGAAGTAAGCCGTGTTTTTAAGATTG
>CANLTT010000074.1 GCA_947494115.1 Candidatus Caenarcanales bacterium | reverse complement strand
CTCTTCAGAACTGGGCAATGACCATATCTCAATTAGCCATATTTTTTGAAGGGAGGTTGACAATTAAGCTCTCAAGCTGATACAATGAACTAAGTCATTAATTGACACAGTTCTTTAAATATACTCGCATAATTATTCGACTATTATTCTAAAGCCTTCAGTCTCTTCTCTTTTCAAGAGTTTTGCTAAGTGATTTTCTATTTTTTTACCATGTTTAGCTTCATACTCTTTAATCTTTCTTGTAGCTTCAGCTTTTGCTTGCTTAATTGCGTTGCTTAAAGCTTCTCTTTCTTCTTCTATAGAGTTTTTAAATTTCTTCATTCTTATTTGATCGTTAAGACAACCTCTAAGCCAATTTTACCCGAAAATCATTTATAATAAGCAAAACTAAAAAAGCTTAATACTTAATGCACAATAAACTTATACTAGCCGATAATCTTTACGCCCTGAAAGAGTCAGCTACTGATGAGCTTTAAATATATATAAGAGACAATTAAAATAATAGTTTTTTATACCCTTAAATTTGGCTTTTTATTATTTGTCTAAAAAGCTCCATTGCTTGTACTTCTTTTAAAAAGTTTTCAGTTGTCGGTTTATATAATAATGAAGTAGTAGTAATTTCAAATTTACCTTCAATAAAAATAGAAGATATATCGTTCCACAGCCTAGCATGAGGAAAAATTTCAGCTGGAAAAGTAAAAGTATTTTGTCTTTTATTTTCTGCAAAGTCTTTTTGAGAGTCATAAACCTCAATCTCTGAAACAATAGCATTGCTTAGTTTTTTAGCTTGATATTCTTCTCTGACCGTCGAATTAAAAGGTGCAATCATTTTATAAACTTTTCCAGTTTCTGTGTATACTACAATTTCGGAATGCCGCCTTCCATTATATTTTGATCTTGTTATAACTTCGGCTATTTTATTTTCTGAAAATTCTATGTCTAAATCAGCTCCCGTAATATATGTGTTTGTTTGGTCATACTCAAGCGATTTTATTTTATGTCCAAGTAGGTCGGCCGAAAACATTAATCGAGATAGCTCATTCATATAAGGCATAATGCCAAAAACTGTTCCATCTTCTGTTTGAAACCCTTTGTAAGAATCGGCACAATCTGGTATCAAAGCTTTAGCAGTTAAACTATTTGTACTCTCCGCAGGATATTCAACCAAGAGCTTAATATGAGTAGCTTTGTCTTTTTGAAGCAACTTATGCAAAGCTATTATGGGTTCACGATTGAGAGCATATCCAGTAGTGCTAGCTAAAAGTAAATTATTTTTATTGGCTAAATTTATAAGTTCTTTGGTCTTTTCTTCACCATTTATAGTTTCTTTTTCTACAATAACAGAAACACCTTGTTGTAAGGCTTCTAAAGCTTGTTTCTCGTGATTCTCTAAATAGTTGGAACAAACAAAAAGTAAGTTTGGTTTAGATTTTTCTAATATCTCTTCAAGTGAAGCATAAAGTGGAATACCATATTGCTCCGAAATTCTCACTGCTCTCTCTGGATTTCTACCTTTTGGTATACCAACTAATTGTATATTTTTATTTTTAATTAAACTCTCTAAATAATACTTCTCAAAAACCCCAGCTGGTGATGATATAGCTAATTTTATTTTTTCCCAAATCATTATTTATAAGCCTTTTTTGTACTTAATTATATTTTTTCAGGATAACAATTAATTTAAAGAATTTGTTTTATTTAGATTTTCTCTACGCTGATAAATAGTCTTTGAGAGCCTGACCCATAATATTTTTTAATTTTCTTAAAGCTTTAAATTCGATTTTACGTACTTTATCACGGCTAGTTTTACAAATTTCGCTAACCTCTTCAATTGAATGAAAACGTTCTTCAGCATTAAAACCAAAACGTAATTCTAAAACTTGTTTTTCTTCATCTTCGAGCTGGGTTAATAATTTAGACAAATCTTGTTTGAGGGCTTTTTGTTGTAGCTCATATTCAGGGGTTTTTTCTTCTAAATCGCTAATAATATCGCCTAAATTTCCATCGGCATTATCTTTATTTATAGGCGCTTCCAAAGATAAAGTATCGCTATCAACTTCCTTCCATAAATTAACTTCTTGCGTAGAAAAATCTAAACTCTTGGCTAATTCGGCTTCAGTTGGTGCTCTGCCATTTTCTTTTGTGAATTCATTTACAACTTTTTTTAATTTATTAATTTGTTCTAAAGCGTGGCTGGGAATACGAATAGAACGTTCTTTTTCTGATATGCTTCGGACAACTGCTTGTTTAATCCACCAAGTAGCATATGTTGAAAATCTATAACCCAGCTCTGAATCAAACTTATAAGCCGCTCTCATTAAGCCAGTATTGCCTTCTTGCACCAAATCAAGCAAAGGAATAGAATAATTGGAATAACGCTTAGCAATCGCTACAACCAAACGCAAATTAGCCTGAATTAATCTATTGGCCGCTTTTTTAGAAACAATTGGGTCATTTGAGGCAATTTGACGAGCAACTTGAATTTCTTCATTGGCGGTCAAAAGTGGAATGCGGCCAATGGCTTTTAAATATAATTTAACTGAATCGTCAAGTGTTTTAATTTTTTCTAGTTCTTCGCCGTTTTCACAGCCTTCTTCGGCAATTTCGGCTAATTCTGTTTTAATTTTCTGATTATCGAAGCTATCCAAATCAAGCTTATTTTGTTTATTCTTTATCTTTGGAGCCATTTTTAAATCAATCCCTAACAAAATATTCCCGCTTTTCAAAATAGGTTTTAGGGTCATTGCTAGCTCTTTTCAAGGTTAGGTTAAATAAATGAGTAAATTAGATTTAAATAAGTCATATGCTGTTTTGGGTCTTGGTGTCAGCGGTTTGGCAACTTTAGAATTTTTAATTGCCGAAGGCCTGCCAAAAGTTTTTATCAGTGAAACCCAAGATTTAGAGACGACTAAACAAAAATTGCAAAAATATAATGGGCAAATCGAAATCGAATTAGAGGCGGGAATTCCCCATAGCGAAAAATGTTTAAACTATGATTATTTGATTATTAGCCCAAGTATGGCGATTGATGAACCAATTTTAGAAAAAGCTCGCCAATTAAATAAACAAGTTTTACCCGAAATTGAGCTGGCGAGCCGTGAAGTAAATAAATTTATTGCCATAACTGGAACAAATGGAAAATCCACTACAACCGCTTGGATTGGTCATATTTTAGAAACCCCGCCGTGCGGAAATATTGGCTTGCCTTTTGTAAAAGCTCTAGAACTGGCTCCAAACCAAAATTATTATGCTTGCGAATGTAGTTCTTTTCAGTTGGCTCATTCTAAAAGTCTAAAGCCGCATATTGCTTTAATTACAAATATTACCCCAGATCATATTGCTTGGCATGGCTCTTGGGAAGAATACTTAAAAGCTAAGGCTAAAATTACTCAGTTTCAGAATGCTGATGATTGGCTTATATTACCAGACACCGAACCTTTAAATAAAATTGCTTCTCAAGCCCAAGTTTTATGGATAGAATCACAAGTACAAAAAAATTCCGCTAAACAAAATGCCCTTTGGGTGAATGAAAACCAAGAAATAGTTTTAAGCATAAACAAAAAAAATCAAATCGTGTGCGCTGTTTCAGACTTGCCTTTGCCCGGTTTGCACAATTTAGAAAATGCCATGTTTGTAATTGGGGCTTGTTATTTAGCCGAAATGCCAATTGCTGAGCTGAAAGAAAAATTATTGTCTTTTAAAGGTTTAGAACATCGTCTTGAGTTTGTGCTTGAAATGAAAGGTAAAAAGTTTTTTAATGATTCCAAGGCAACTAATCCTGAATCGAGCATTGTGGCTTTAAAGGCTTTTGATGAAGAAATTATTTGGTTGGCTGGCGGCCATGATAAATTAACCTCTCTCAAAGACCTAAGCGAAGAAGCAAAAAGAAAGGTAAGTAGTGCTATTTTTTACGGAGAAGCCGCCTCTCGCTTTGAAGAAGAATTATTAAAAAGCCAATTTGCAGGAAAAATATTCAAAGTAAATAATTTAGATACAGCTCTAGAAGTGGCTTTAGAACAAAGTGGCCAAATTGTTTTATTGTCTCCAGCCTGCGCTAGCTTTGACCAATTTAAAAACTTTGAAGAAAGAGGCCAATATTTTAAGACCGCTTTAAACCATAAAAAAAGCTCAGATTGTTTAGTTAATTTAGTTGGTCGCTACGAAAAACACCGAGAAGGCCATTATTACCGTGATGAAGAAGATGATTTACACATAATTTCAGTTGACCCCCAAGATTTCAACGCTTTTATTGATTTTAATGCCAGCCCCGAATGGGTGAATATAAAAATAGAAGCGGCGCAAATTATACTTGACAACCGCTTTATTATTGATGTTCAAACCATGACTTATAGAGAAAAGCCTTAATTATTTTTTCATGTCTAAAAATTTCATTTTGGAACGTAGTTCTTTGCCTACTTTTTCAATTGGATGAGCGGCTTCGAGCTTTCTGCGAGCATTTAAAGAAGCACCATTTGTTACATTTTCTAAAATAAAGTCGCGGGCAAATTTTCCTTGTTGAATTTCAGCCAAAACCTTTTTCATTTCAAGCTTGGTTTGGTCTGTAATAATGCGCTCTCCAGTTACATAATCGCCATATTCAGCCGTATTAGAAATTGAATGACGCATAGCCGATAAGCCGCCTTCATAGATTAAATCAACAATTAATTTAACTTCGTGCAAACACTCAAAATAAGCCATTTCGGGTTGATAACCAGCTTCTACAAGAGTTTCATAGCCAGCTTTAATTAAAGCCGATAAACCGCCGCATAAAACCGCTTGTTCGCCAAATAAATCAGTTTCGGTTTCTTCCTTAAAAGTGGTTTCCATAACACCAGCTCTGAGTGCGCCGATTCCATATGTATATGCTAAACCAGTTTCTTTGGCTTTACCGCTAACATCTTGGTGAATCGCAATTAAAGCTGGAACTCCACCACCTTGAGTATAAGTAACCCTTACTCTATGGCCAGGACCTTTGGGAGCAACTAATAAAACATCAATGTCTGGCGGAGGCACTATTTGGCCAAAGTGAATACTAAAACCGTGAGCCACCATTAAAGTTTTGCCCTTGGTTAAATGTGGTTTAATTTGATTTTCATAAACTTTATTATGCTTTTCGTCTGGCAAAAGGATCATAATAATATCGCTTCTTTTGGTGGTTTCCTCAACGGTCGCAACTTCGAGGCCATCTGCTTTGGCTTTTTCGCCGCTAGGTGAGCCAGTATATGAACCAATTATTACTTTTACGCCAGATTCTTTCAGGTTTAAAGCATGAGCATGGCCTTGGCTTCCATAACCAATAATGCCAACAGTTTTACCATTAAGCTGGTTTAATGAACTATCTGATTCGTAATAAACTTGTGCCATAAAATTATTTAAAGGATTAGTTTAAAAAGTTTAGCAAAAATTAAAAAAACTGTTTTGAACTAGAATTAAACTGATTAATTAACTAACTATGGTTTAGAGAGTGGGTTATTTTTTATTAAATTGCTCTATAAAGTTCAAAAACTTCAGAAGACAATAAATTTTCATAATTAGCTCTTTGTTTTTTTCTTTTTCTAACTTCGCTAGAAGAAATGTCTATGAGAGGGCTATCAATAAAATCAAAATAAACATCATCATAAAAGCTTTCTAATTCAATCTCAAAACAATCATCTTCTCGAGGGGCTATTAAGAAATGAGTTAGTTTTTTCATTTCTTCAATTCTGCGCCAACTCGGCAAACTCAAAAAAGTATCAAAACCTAAAATTAGTTTTAATCGACCCTCTAAATTAAATTTATTTCTAAAATATTCAACCGTTTCGAATGTATAAGAGGCGTTTTCTCTTTCAAGTTCAATCAAGCTTAATTCAAAATTATGATTATTCTTTAAAGCGGCCTGCAAAAGTTCGGCTCTAGAAGAGGCTGGCAAAATATTTGTTTGATTTAATTTATTTGGTGGATTGGGCGACAAAACAAAATAAACTTTTTTCAGCTCAAACTGACTGCAAGCTTGTTCTGAAATTAGTAAATGCCCTTTGTGAACTGGATTAAAAGTACCGGGGAAAATTGCAATATCCGACATAGAAAAATATTAAACGAAATTTTCTAAACAAACTATTTTAAAAAAGTCAAAATTGTGCCGTTTATGACATTATCTTTAATAAATTTTTCAGCACTGTCGCGGCTGGCAAAAGGCGAACCAGAAAGCACCCGATAAAGCTTTTTGTCATCATCTGGGAATTGATGAATTAAACTACGAATACCTTTATCTATTAAAAGGCGATTCTGCATTTCTTTGGCATATTCTAAAGTATTAAAAGCTCCAAATTGAACGCCATATTCATGCAAATTGTCTTTAGTTTTGCTTGAAGTAGAATTATTGCTGGCTTTAGTTGTATTTGAGGCTGTTTCGGTTTTATAAGTAATAATTAAACCTTCTTGGGGAGCTAAAGCATTTAAAACTTCTTTGGCATCTTCACGGCTATTATATTTTTGCTGACTAAAAACTCTATAAGCCATTTTATTATTAGTTTTCAGCGATTCAATGGTTGTATTTATGCCTTTTTTATTGAGAGCTTCTTTTAAATCACTGGCATTGTCTATATCAAAAAACGAACCATATTGAATTTGATATTTTTCGCTAGAAGCATTGGTTGTGCTAGTTTTAGTGGTATTTGTATTTAAATGTAAAGTTGAGTTTTTGCTTGCAGAATCAGCAGAGGCAATTTCAAGCTTAACTAAACCAACACCTTCTTCAATTAAGCCAATTTGCTCGGCGGCTCTTTTAGACAAATCGATTACACGACCGCTATCAATTTCGGAGCGGTTATTTATGCGCACCGTAACCGATTTTTTGGTTTTTTCGGAAGTAACTTTAACAAAAGTGCCAAAAGGCAAAGTAGCATGAGAAGCGGTTAAATCATTCATATCAAAAAGTTCACCACTGGCAGTTTTTTTGCCCTGAAAACGCTCACCAATCCAAGAAGCCTTGCCGTCAAGTGGAATATTATAATTAGTAAAAGCCAAGCTAGAGCCGCTCACAAACAAGCTTAAGCATAAAATGTATGAAGCAATCTTAGAGTTTTTTTTCGCAAACATTGCAGTTTTTAAATTAAGGTTTATATTTTTATATGCTGATTTTATAAGGCTTTGGCTTAAATGTCCATTCGTATTATGTATGGAACTTAATTAAAAATTGATAGTCGCTCGAAAAAATGACAAGATAAAGTAAAATTTTTGAATGTCGCAACAACTTATTCACAAAGCTTTATATTTTACGGCCGATTTAAATTCGCAAATCCCAGACGTAGACCAAATAGCCGCTTTTTTGTATTCTGAATTAAATGTTCAAAACCAAAGTCTTTCTGAATTTACGCTGTCTTTTTTAGAGCATTTAGGCGATACGACAATTTTGCAAAAATGTTTTTATCCCGAAATATTTTTAGAGCTAAAAACTTTAATTGACGCTTTAGAACAAAACCATAAAAAAGTTTTAATTTGCTCTTGGACGCAAGGAAATTTATTTTTACAAACCCAAAAAGCCCAAATTTTTCAGGAATGCCTTGAGCCAAAATATTTAGCCAAGCCTTCGATTTATGCTTCTCTAGATAAACTTTCAATTTTGCCAGCGGTTTTTGATGATTTAACCGAAGCTGACTGCGATTTAATTTGTGTTATTGATGATCGTTTACCAAATATCGAATCTGCCAGCAAGGTCAAAAGCAAGGCTGAAAGCGTTTTTATACACAAAATTAGACCCGATAAAAAAACCCATTGCAATTTAAATTCACCACAAAAAAACATTTATCAAGCAAGTCAATGGCCAGAAATTCAAAAAATTCTGCTTGATTTACCCGCCAAACAAGTTGGTTTAGTTTTAGACAAAGACGGAATTATTTTTAATACAACTTTATATAGGCAAATTCTAGAAGAAAGCTTGACTGAGTGGATTAAAAGCTTAATTGCTTAAAAATGGCAAATCTAAAAACTTGGTTTTGTTTTAAAATTTAAAGATGTCAATTGAACCTTTTAATTTACTAGGCACACCCAAAGCCACTAAAAAAACTCTTACAAAAGTTGAGCAAATTGAAAACGAAGAAGAGTTAAAACTTGAACCAACTTTAAGACCAAGCTCTCTAGAAGACTACATTGGGCAGGAGCGTTTAAAACAAATTTTGCGCATTGGAATTGAAGCCGCTCTTAAGCGAGGAGATAAAGCTAGCTTGGGGCATATTTTGCTTTATGGACCACCTGGGCTAGGAAAAACCAGTTGTGCTTGCTTATTGGCTGGCTTACTTGGCTCTAGGGCGCATATTTTTTCGGCTCCTTCGCTAGACAAGCCCAAAGATATTGTTGGTGTTTTGATGTCTTTGCAAGAAGGCGATATTTTGTTTATTGATGAAATTCACCGTCTAAACCGCATAACCGAAGAATTGCTTTACCCTGCCATTGAAGATTTTTGTTTGGATTTATCTAGCGGAAAAGGCGTATCTGCGAGGGTAACACGTTTGCCTTTGCCCAAATTTATTTTAGTTGGAGCAACAACCAAGCTGGGTAATATTTCGGCGCCGCTTAGAGACCGCTTTATGCAGATTCACCGCATGGAATTTTATGTTGAAAGCGAGTTGGCCCAAATTGTTTTAAGAACGAGCAAACTTTTAAATTTTGAAATTAGCCCTAAAGGCACCCTCGAAATTGCCCGCCGTTCTAGAGGAACTCCCCGAATTGCCAATCGTTTGTGTCGCTTAATTAGAGATTTTATTTCGCACAAAAACGCTCAAATTGCCGATGAAGAGCTAATTAAAGAAGCCTTAGACCTGTTTCAGATTGACCATTTAGGCCTTGATCCGATTGATAGAAGCTTACTCAAAACGATTGCCGAAAATTATGCAGGTGGTCCTGTCGGCTTAGAGACTTTGGCGGCCAGTCTGGGGGAAGATACTCGCACAATAGAAGATTATTATGAGCCTTTTTTAATACAGATGGGTCTTTTAGAGCGCACTCCCAAAGGTCGCAAAATAACGCTGAGGGCCAGTGAATATTTAATTCCAAAGCAAATTACAGAGGCTCAGCATGAACCGAAATAGAAGCTTGTGTAAATTGACTTTGAATTTTTTCTTCAATCAAATCGGTTATTCTGTGCGCCGATTCAAAACTCATATTTTTATCGAGGCCAATGGTTAAAACAATAAAAATTATAGGCCCAGATTTTCGAACCTTTAAAGAAGAGATTTCGAGTACTTCAGGTATTGTTTTTAAAATTTCTTTTATTTGGTCTTCTGCTCCTTCGGGGGCTTTATCCATAAGTTGATCAAAAGCTTCTTGCGCCAATTTTAGGCTTATACAAAATGTCCAGCCAGCTACAATTAAAGCCGCAATCGAATCTCCTAAAGGAAAACCAAAACTTACGCCAATTAAACCTAAAATAACCGCCAAAGAACTATAAATATCGCTCTGAAAATGCAAAGCATCAGCGGCTAAAGCCTGACTATGATATTTTTTAGCTACTCTAGATAATTCTCGAGAACGCAAAACATCAACAATTACAGAAACTATTAAAACCAAAAAAGCCCAAATACTCGGTTCTATTTCGGGGTAAGCTTTCCCAGAAAAACGAGCAATTACTTCATGCACAATCCAAGCACAAGTACCCCATAATAAAAAAGTTTCTATTAAAGCCGAAATATTTTCAACTTTTCCATGGCCATAATGATGGTCTTCGTCGGCGGGTTGTGCCGAAATTTTAACTGCCCAAAAAGTAATAGCGGCCGCCATTAAATCTAGCCCAGAATGAGCGGCTTCGGCTAGCAAACCTAAACTATGGGTTTTCCAACCAATAAATAATTTAAATAAAGTTAAACACAAAGCCGCAATTACAGATGATTTAGCGGCCTTGTGTACTTCGTGATTATTATGAGAATGAAATGACATTTATTAAAGTTGAGAATCTATTTCGTCTAATTGATTTAATAGATTTTGTTTTTTGGTAAGTAATATAGAAGTTTTAAGTTCAATGATTTGACTGCTCAATTCTTGAACTACATTAAGTAAAGCTTCTTCTAATTTATCTATTTGTCCTTTTATGGAAGAATCACTATTGCTAACAGTTTTACTTTTTTTAACTCCACCTACTAATTTTTTTATTGCACCTTTTTTACCTTTAACTGTGCTCTTAGCAACTTTATTGATAGTTTTACCAATTTTAGTTTTTGCAGTTTTTTCTTTAGGTTTAGCTTTAGTTTTTTTATTAGAACTTTTCACTAATTGCAAAGAAGCTACTTTTTTCCCAGTATTTTTTTCAGCAGTAGCCATGGCTGTTTGCTGTATTTTGTCGGAGTGTGGCCCAGGAAAGCCCATTTCTTGTTCGGTTCCATCTTCAAATTTAACTAAATAACGTGGCATATTATTAATATATTCAGGGTAATTACTACAC
>CANLTT010000073.1 GCA_947494115.1 Candidatus Caenarcanales bacterium | reverse complement strand
TTTTATTAGAACTTTTCACTAATTGCAAAGAAGCTACTTTTTTCCCAGTATTTTTTTCAGCAGTAGCCATGGCTGTTTGCTGTATTTTGTCGGAGTGTGGCCCAGGAAAGCCCATTTCTTGTTCGGCTCCATCTTCAAATTTAACTAAATAACGTGGCATATTATTAATATATTCAGGGTAATTACTACACAAAAAATAATACTATATAAATTAATATTTTTTTCAATATATAAAAAATTTCTTTAATAAAACACAAAACCCAAATACATTCAAGCCGTTTTCTTGACTGGGACGCTTAATTTGATTTTTTGGCTATTTATAATTTTCTATAAAATACTATGCTTAAATTTAAGACAAAAGCCAGACTGAGTAAGCTTGATCGTTGTTAGTTTATGGCTAAAAATCCTTCTTTCTCTAAAAGTTTTTGTCCTTCGCTTGATAATATAAAGTCTAAATATTCTTGTACATTCTGAGACTGAACTGATGGCCTAACTAAGTAAAAAAGACTACGAAAAAGTGGATAAGAATTATTTTTTATATTTTTAGATGTTGGCTCTATTTTGTTTAATTGAAGAGACTTAACATTTTTATCGACAAAACCAAAAGATATATAAGCAATAGAATCTGGAATAGAATTTACAGACCGCTTTACTTCTGAATTAGAATTTAAAACTATCGCTGAAAGAGTCATTTCGAAACATTTAAGTTTTTTATTTGGGCACATAATTAAATCTTCAAAAGTCGAACGTGTTCCGGAACCAGATTCACGGTTTATAACCTGAATAGCCCGATTATTCCCGCCCAATTCTTTCCAGTTTTTTATTTTGCCCGAAAAAATACCTTTTAATTGTTCGGTAGAAATATTTTGAATTTTATTTTCGGGATGAACAATAATTGCTAAGGCATCATGCCCAATTTCAATTACATCGAGATCTTGTTTTTCGGCTTTAGATAAAGTCCTTGAAGAAGCCCCAATATCGACTTCGCCAGCTTTTACTAAATTAATACCACTAGTTGAACCACCACCTTGTACATGTACAATCAAATCGGTTTTCGCACTAATAGCGGCCGCCCAACTTTCAGACACTGGCAATATAGTTGAAGAACCAGCCACGGTTATTTTTCTGGAACGATAAGCCTGATTCTGATTGACAGCTTGAGGTTTGCAACCAGTAAGCAGAAGAATTGAGAACAAAAACAAATTTAATAACTTTAGAATTGGCATTTTTAATTTATTTGTTAATGCTCTAATCATATTTCAATTAGCTCAACTTTAAAAGCTTGGTCTTATTGTAAATATTCACTAATTAAATTTAGGCTTTTTTTGTTTTTTCCACGATAAAGTTCGACTGCAAAGTTTGTATTCACGGGGTTAGACCTGATTAAATGGGTAAATTCAAGCGGATTATTTATTTTGTTTCCATTAACTTTTACAATCATGTCGCCCGCTTTAATGCCAGCTTTATCCGAAGGACCGCCTTCCATAATTTCTTTAACATAAACGCCTTCTAAAGCTTCATCATTAGTCTCAGAATTATTATAAGCATTATTTACATAACTACTTGGTAATAAATAAATTCCTACGGCTGGTCTTTTAACACGGCCATCGGCAATAATTGAACTTACTATTTTTTTGGCATAATTCGCTGGAATCGCAAAACCGGGGCTATGTGGTGCGATTTCGATAAAACTAGTTATACCTAAAACTTCACCATTTAAATTAATTAAAGGACCACCTGAATTACCAGGATTAATTTGGGCATATGTTTGAATATATTCTAAATCTCCCGTTAAAGCTTCAATTACTTTAGCTTGAGGTTTTCTGCGTGAAACAGCGCTAATAATACCAAAGCCAACCGTATGATCTGCGCCAAGTGAACTACCAATAGTCAAAGCAAAATCACCGGGGCGCAATTTGCTAGAATCTGCCCACTGAATTGGTTTGAGATTTTTAGCCTTAATTTTTAAAACCGCAATATCACTATCTTCGTCTTCACCAATTATTTCGGCAATATATTTTTTACCATCAAATAAAATTACTTCGATTTTAGAAGCTCTGACTTTTTGATTATTTAAAGTTAAGGTCAGCAAATGCTGATTAGTAACAATATAACCATCTGGCGAAATAATAAAACCAGAACCATCACCAGCCTTGGTTTCAAAAGAGACAATTTTAGGCTTGCCTTTATAAAGCTTCATGCCGCCAAAATCAACCGTGTCATAAATATCCGAAACGGCTTTTTTACCTTTAACCGAAATTTCTAAACTAACAACGGAAGGAGCGGCAATTTCTGCAATATCAGCCACAGTTGAACCATCAAAAATAATATTCTTGTTTACAGAAGAACTCATGGGTAAACTAGGACCAGCCGAAAAGCCAGCATTGGCCGAAAGCAAGCTAAGCAAACTTAAAGAAAACAATAATTTTTTATGCATTGTATTTTTGAATATCTGTATGTTTATTTTAGTTGAAGTTATCAATTAGCATAATAAGATTTTGATTTTGGGCTTTAATTGCTATATTTTTTACACTTGAAAATTTGAAAGAAAACATCTTTGAAAGAAAAAGACAAAGGCCTAGAAATTGCGCGCATTGCTTATGAAATTGCCGAAGAACGCAAAGCTTGGCAGCCAATTGTTTTGCACACGGCCGAACATACAAGTTTATGCTCTTATATTTTTGTGGTAAGTTACAAAACCAAAGCCCAAGTTAGAGGTTTAGCTAATGCCATTCAAAAAGAACTTTCTTTAGAAAACTTTGAGATTTTTGGCCGAGAAGGTTTTAAAGCGGGCGAATGGATTTTACTTGATTATGGGGAAACTTTAATTAATATTATGCATCAACCCGAAAGAGATTTTTATCAACTAGAAGAAGCTTGGCGTAAAGCACCTGAAGTGGAGTTTTAATTCAAATGCTTGAAAAAATAAATAAACTTCAAATACCAATTATTAATTTTACGAGCTTAAAAATTGCCGCTAATAAAGTTTTTGCTTTTGAACAATTTAATTCTGAAATCATCAATTTAATAGCAAATTGGCCTGATCCAGAAATTGTAATTTTAGACTCTGGCTTTGCTTTAGGTAATTCTTTAGGCCAAAAAAATAATTTAAAAATCGTCCAAGATCATATAAATTTGACAACTTTAAACCCTTTTATTGGGCATATTCCGCCTAAATTTTTTGCCGTAAACAATTTATATAAAACCAATATTTTCCCCGAACTAGAGCCAGTGATTATTGTTGGCTTAAACCCAAATTCTAGGCCAAGTCTGGAACAAAGCAAAATTCTTTTAAAAGCCTCAGCGAATTATTATAGTTTTAATTTGGTTTTAACTGCTTTAGTAGCCGCTTTTCACAATAAAAATGTCATTGGTTTAATTCAAGAAACTTAATTTAACTAAGCCGCAATTGTGCTTGCAATCGAGTTTTCTTTTTTATCGAGCTTTTCTTTTAAGAGTCTGACTTTTTCACGGATGGCCTCAAAATTAAAAGTTTTTTCTTCGACTTGTTTAATTATTGTTTGCACTTGTTCTCTGTCGAGTGTTTCTTTGTCTAAAAGCTCTAGAACAATTGCATCCATAACTTCTTTCTTTTGCGTGAGAATGCTTTTTACTTCTTGATAGCACTTATTGATAATTTCTTGAACTTTATGGTCAATTTTGCTGGCAACCTCTTCTGAATAATCTCTAGAAGAACCGAAATCCCCTAAAAATGTTTCACGCTCTTTTCCAAAAGCAATTGGTCCTAAATCGCTCATACCAAACTGAGTTACCATTTTACGAGCAATTAAAGAAACATTTTGCAAATCAGAAACCACTCCAACCGAAGTGTCGCCATAAACAATTTCTTCCGCCGCCATTCCACCGAGCGAAATTTTAATATCCCAAATCAAAAAGTTTTTGGTGGAATAAACATAATCTTCATTATCAACGCTCCAAGTTACGCCGCCAGCTCTGCCTCGGGGAACAATGGTTACTTTATGCAAAGGTCTTTTTTTGACAATTGACAAATCTTGTTCGCCAAATATATTCATCAAAGCGTGTCCAACCTCATGATAAGCCACCATTTCCATTGTATTAAAAGGATATTTAATCATGCGTTTGGTGCCTAAATAAACTTTATCAATGGCTTCTTCAATATCAATCATTTCGATTTTCTTTTTATCTTTGCTAGCCGCAATTAAGGCCGCTTCATTCATTACATTGGCCAAATCGGCACCCGTAAAACCGGGGGTTCTTTTAGCAATAATTTTAAGGTCAATATCTTCGGCTAAAACTTTGCCTTCGGAATGTACATTTAAAATGGCTTCACGACCAATTATATCGGGATAATCCACCACAACTTGTCTATCAAAGCGTCCGGGACGAGTTAGTGCACGGTCTAAAACATCAGGACGATTGGTGGCGGCCAAAATAATAACATTGGCATTGGTTGCGGTGGTGTCAAAGCCGTCCATTTCTACTAAAAGCTGATTTAAAGTTTGTTCTCTTTCATCGTGCCCGCCTAAACTTACGCCTCTCTGACGGCCAACGGCATCAATTTCATCCACAAAAACAATACAAGGAGCTTGCTTGCGGGCTTGTTCAAAAAGGTCTCTGACACGGCTTGCGCCAACACCAACAAACATTTCGACAAAGTCAGAGCCAGAAATACTAAAAAAGGGCACATTTGCTTCGCCAGCGATTGCTTTAGCCAAAAGGGTTTTTCCAGTACCGGGCGGGCCTACCAATAAAACACCTTTGGGAATTTTGGCACCTAAAGCTTTAAACTTTTCGCCGTCTTTTAAAAATTCAACTACTTCTTGTAATTCTTGTTTTGCTTCGTCTACACCAGCGACATTTGCAAAAGTTATTTTTACTTTTTGTTCGCCTAGCAATTTGGCTTTACTACGAATAAAATTAAAAGCTTGTCCGCCGCCCGCTTGTAAACCACGTAACATAAAAAATAAAAGCGGTAGCAAAATTAAAGGTGGGCCAAAATTAATTAAAAGTAATAAAAAATCACTTCCTTTTGAATCACTAAAACTAGTTTCAATGCCAGCTTTGTCAAGTTCATCGGCTAAAGGGCGTTGTCCAGTTAAATCTTTGGGCAATTTAGTAATTTTCTTTTTGCCCGTTTTCATAATTAAAATTGCTTTGCCGCCAGCATCATCAATAAAAGCTTTTTCAACTTTATTAGTTTCGGTGAAAGCTATTTTACGAAAATTACTATAACTAATTTCATTGGATTCTTTGGGTGAGCCTAGAGCCATAGCTAATATGAAAATTAAAATAGAAAAAAGAAGCAAAGGTAAATTAGATTTAAAATTTTTCATTAGGTTTGGATTTAGTGAACTTATTTATTTTTTGTGAAGATACGATATTGTGTTTAAATCATACCTCAAACATTAATTCAGGATTAACAAATTCAAGTAAGGTAAAATCAGAGAATTGTTTTTTTGGATTTTTATATGGATTCTGAAATAAAAAAAATTGGTTTTTTCTCGGCTTTTGTAGAAAGTTGTACAAATTTAAGTTTTTATTCAAGGGCTTTTAAAGCGTCTTGGTTGCATGTTTTTTTTCATAGTTTAATTTTAATTATTTTGGTCAGTTCGGCTTATAGCTTTGCTTCTTATAATCTTTTGGCCGATAAATTAAATATTCTGCTTAAAGACTTACCAACTGTTCAAATCAAAAATGCTAAAGCTGTTTGGCCACAAGATTTAAAACTGCCTTATATCAAGAAGTTTCCGCCCAAAGGGCCACGTAAAATTTATTATATTCTCGATTCTGGTAAAAACAAAGCGGCTCTAGAAGAGAAATACGAAATGTATGCTTTATTTACTGACCAAAGTTTAGTTTTAAATGATGGCTATGACCGCAGTGAGTTTGATTATAAAAAGCTTGAAAGCAACCCTTCCATGAATAGTTTTTTCGGCGAGCCTTTGAAATTTTCACCTTTTTCTTTGTCTCAATTTATGGCATTTTGCATCACTTTTACTTTAGGTTTATTTTTAGGTTTATTTTTATTAATTTTGTTTCCAGTTTTTAATCTTTTTGTGGCTTTAATCGTCAATATTGCAGGCAAATGGAATTTAACTCTGCCAGAGCTTACTAAACTTTCTTTCTTTAGTGCCACTCCAGCTTGCTTGATCCAGATTATTGGTTGTTTGTTTTTAATTTTAAATTGGCAAATTCTTTTTATTGGCTTGATTATAAGCGTAACAATTCAAATTGCTTATTTAATTACGGGCTTAAAAGCGTATAAAGAATCTTTTTAATTTTGCCGCTATAGAGTAGTATATTGCTTACTTAAATTTAAAATTCATGTCTTTTCGTACGCATTTTTGTGGAACTTTATCGCAGGCCGATGATGGCTCTCAAGTAACTTTGGCTGGCTGGGTTGATGTTAGGCGAGATTTGGGCGGTTTAATTTTTATTGAATTACGTGATCACACTGGACGCATTCAATTGGTCTCAGATCCTCACCAAACCCCCGATGTACATGATGTTTTTGAAACCTTGCGTAATGAATATGTAATTCAGGTTAAAGGCAAAGTTAGAACACGCCCCGAAGGCACACAAAATCGTGAATTACGCTCTGGAGCAGTTGAAGTTGTGCCAAGTTCGGTTATAGTTTTAAATAAAGCTACCAATTTGCCTTTGCAGTTAGAAGACTTTGAGCAAGCCGATGAAGCCTTTAGACTCAAATATCGTTTTTTAGATTTGCGCCGTGAAGAAATGCAAAATAATATCCGAATAAGGCATAAAATTACGCAAGCAATTCGTGAGTATTTGGTTCAGCAGGGCTATTTAGAAATTGAAACACCCATTTTAACCCGCTCAACTCCCGAAGGTGCCCGTGATTATTTGGTTCCTAGCCGCACACAAACAGGTAAATTTTTCGCTTTGCCACAAAGTCCACAGCTTTTTAAGCAATTATTGATGATTAGTGGTTTTGAAAAATATTTTCAGGTCGCCCGTTGTTTTAGAGATGAAGACCTTAGAGCCGACAGACAGCCAGAGTTTACCCAAATTGATATTGAACAATCTTTTGCCACCGTTGATTCGGTAATTAATATGGCCGAAGGTTTAGTAAAATCCGCTTTTGAAGCCGTAGATAAAGAAATTACACTTCCAATTTCTCGCATGAGCTATACCGAAGCCATGAATCGTTTTGGTTCGGATAAACCAGATTTACGTTTTGGTCTTGAATTGATAGATTTTAGCGAAATTATGGAAAATTCTGGTTTTGAAGCTTTTGCTAAAATTGCCAAACAAGGTGGCTCAGTAAGAGGTATTTGCGTACCCAAAACCGCTAATTGGTCTCGTAAAGAATTTGACGATTTGCGCAGTTTGGCGATGAAACCTGAATTTGGAGCAAAAGGTTTAGCGTGGATTAGTTATAAAGCCGAAGGCGAAGTTTCACCGATTGCTAAATTTTTTAAAGCCGATGAATTAGCCGCTATCAAGCAAAAAGCCAAAGCCGAAAGCGAAGATACAATTTTCTTTGTGGCTGACAAACCCGATATAGTCTATCAAGTGCTTGGCAGATTGCGTTTATATTTGGCAAATAAATTGGGATTAATTGATTCTAAGCTGGATAAACTAGTTTGGATTGTAGATTGGCCACTTTTAGAAAAAGATCCTGAAACTGGGGCTGTGCATTTTGCCAATCATCCTTTTACGTCTGTTAAACCAGAAGATGCTCATTTGCTTGATATAGAGCCAGAATCAGCTAAGGCTTTGGCATATGATATTGTTTATAATGGCGTTGAACTAGGCGGCGGCAGTATACGTAATCATCAAGAAGAAATTCAGCGAAAGGCTTTTCATTTGCTGGGAATGAACGACGAAGAAGCCGAGGCCAAATTTGGATTTTTATTACAAGCTCTCTCAATGGGTGCGCCTCCGCATGGTGGAATTGCTTTAGGCCTCGATCGTTTGGTTATGATGTTGGCTGGCGCAACTTCTCTCAGGCAAGTAATTGCTTTTCCTAAGGTTCAATCGGCTTCTTGCTTACTTACAAATGCCCCTTCAGAGGTGGATAATAATCAATTGCGTGAGCTTGGTCTAAAAATTAATAAAAAATAAAAGACCTCTTGCAAAATAATACAGCCTCACCCCTAACCCCTCTCCACAAGCAGAGAGGGGAGTTTTTGTTTTTCCTGCAATTGTGCGTGAAGGATTATTGAGTCTATCTTTTATTACTTGTATGCTCTGAAAAACTTTATCTGGTGATAAATTAATGTGAGTTCGATGAAAAGACAATCTGAAAATGCTGATTGAAGCGAAACTTTAAAGCAATCACAATTGCAAGTCTCTCGCTAAAGAATTTTGTCTTTTTACCCCCCCCAACCCCCTGAAAGGGGGCTTTAGAAGCTGAAATTTGAATATATTGTTTTTACTGAAAACAGCTAGTTCCCTCTGTGAAGAGGGCGGAGATACTGTCTTGTTTTGTCAAGAGGAAAAAGCTAAATTCTGATAATTTTGGTCCTGACTACGATACAAAAACAAATATTCTAAAGAATTTAAGACTTAGACCCCTCGGCTTATGCCGTTCCCCAAAGAAGACACTCAATAAATCTTTGTTTATTTTGTTTTTGTACATTTAACTTTCCTCGCTAATAGCCCCCTTTCAGGGGGTTGGGGGTACTTTAATTAAGGCAATTTTGATTTTACAGATTTTAATTATTTGACACTTTTTTCAAAATTAAACTAAAATTAGTGCAACTCCGTTGCTTTAAGAATAAAATGCCTGTGAAAAAGAAAAAATTACCCGTTACCGTTTTGTCTGGCTTTCTGGGTGCTGGCAAAACTACTGTACTCAATCACATTTTAAATAATCGAGAAAATAAAAAAGTAGCCGTAATTGTAAATGATATGAGTGAAGTAAATATCGATGCTTCGCTAATACGCTCTGGTGGAGCAAGCCTTAGTCGTACTGATGAAAAATTAGTTGAAATGAGTAATGGTTGCATTTGTTGTACTCTTCGGGAAGACTTACTCAAAGAAGTTACTAAATTAGCCAAAGAAAAAAAGTTTGACTATTTATTAATCGAATCGACCGGTATTTCCGAACCTTTGCCAGTAGCCCAAACCTTTGTTTTTGAAGATGAAGAAGGTATTAGTTTGTCTTCTCTGACTAAGCTAGACACTATGGTTACGGTGATTGATGCTTTTAATTTCCTGAAAGATTATAGAGAGGGTCTTTCATTAAGAGAAAAAAAACAAGCTCTCAATGAACAAGATATTCGTAATGTTTCTGATTTATTAATCGAACAAGTTGAATTTTGCAATGTGATTTTATTAAATAAAACTGACTTAATTAATAATACTGACTTACTTGAACTAGAAGGAATTCTCAAAGCTCTAAATCCAAAAGCAAATATTATTCAAATTCAAAACGGAAAAGTCGAAAGCGATAAAATTTTAAATACTGGACTTTTTAATTTTGAAGAAGCGGAACAATCAGCTGGCTGGATACAGGAATTACAAGGAAATCATATTCCTGAAACTGAAGAATATGGAATTAGTAGTTTTGTTTATAAAGTCAATAAACCTTTTCATCCAGAGCGTTTTTATGATTTTCTGGCGGAATCTTTTCCCGTTGAAGTAATTAGATCCAAAGGCTTTTTCTGGTTAGCTTCGAGAATGGATTTTGTAGGTAATTGGTCTCAGGCTGGCGCTTCCGAACAGATTGAAATGGCTGGAATGTGGTGGGCGGCAATTCCAAAAGATAATTGGCCTGAAGATCAAGATTATTTGGAGTTAATTTCAGAAGAGTGGAAAGAGCCTTTTGGAGACCGCAGACAAGAATTAGTCTTTATTGGAATCAAAATGGACAAAGAGAAAATTATTAATTTATTAAATCAATGTTTATTAACTGATGAAGAATTAGCTTTGGGAGCTAAAAATTGGAAAAACTTCCCAGATTTATTCCCAGAGTGGAAAGTCGCAGAAGCAGAACTGGAAAGCGAAGTAGAAGACTTTTACCCCGTCCCCCTAAAGGGCAATGGCGTTAAGTTAAGCTAAAAACAAGCTTTGCGTGAGTACTTTCGGTAACGAGCTGATTTAGAAGCTGACCTTTTTCTGGTATAACTTCTTCCCTCTCTTATACTCGTTGGACTCTGTCGAAACACTGCTTCTAACCTCTCACTTAACCCTTCAATAGGGCTATCTGACATGAATATCTCAAACACTTGATTCTTTATTGCATTAAATGAAATGTTTTTAATGTGAGTTCGACCGATAGCTAAAAAAGAAAATATCTCCTAAACTATGATTTGAAGCCCAAAGCAAAGGAGATAGAATAATGTTAGCAGATTTAGTTTCAATATTTGTTAGTTTTGATGATTTTTGCAAAGAGTTTGAAAAGGAAATTAGTGCCAGACAATTAGGAAATAAAACTGAATCAGCTCTCTCAATAAGTGAAATA
>CANLTT010000072.1 GCA_947494115.1 Candidatus Caenarcanales bacterium | reverse complement strand
AGCTCCTATTACGACCCCAGCTCCTATTACAACTCCAGCCCCTATTACGACCCCAGCTCCTATTACAACACCAGCCCCTATTACAACACCAGCCCCTATTACGACTCCAGCTCCTATTACAACACCAGCCCCTATTACAACTCCAAACCCTATTACAATTGAGCTGAACGGACAAACAATTACTCCCAGTGAATTAATGGCTGGAGAGCTGATATCAAAAATTTCTTTTAGTGATGGAGATAGAAATTTAAATCAAGAAGAAGAGAAGGCTCTCAATTCAGTTCTTAATTCGGGTGTTTATGAAAAGAAAGATTTGGGTAATGGACTTGTTTTGATTACAAACCCAAACAAAAAAGACCCAATTGAAGATAAATTACAAAATGAAGTTCAATCACTTCTTAAAATGCCTCGATTCAAAGATTTAGCAGATAAATTATCCACAATAGATACAAATGTTTTTCTTGCTGATTCAGATCAAGGTTCACAAAACAGCCTAGCAACTAATGGTTTATTTAATAATGCAAATGGCGTAGTAGAGGGAATTATCAAATTTAGTCCAGAAAATGACTTTGATAATACTCAAGCAGATTTACCTCGAGTATCTGCAATATTATCGAATGAATTGCATGAGCTAGCCTCAAGGCTGGATTCTAGTACAACTATTGGTACTAGAGGTTATCAAGAGACAACATTGGCAATTGATAGTGTGATGGGAAGCATAATGGATAAAATTGATGGCTTTACTAGTATGACACCAGCAGACAAGGATCAAGCTATTTCAAATTATTTAAAAAACAACACAAATGATCAGGAAATTAAAAATGACATTAATGCTGTGATCCAAGGCGTTAATCAACAAGCGGCGTATGGTGCTCTCAACTATGATAGCCGAAGTGAAGCTGAAGCCAATCTACAAACCCTAAATCAAAAACTTTCTTATTTGTTTGGAGATGTGCCTACAAATTTAAAAGTAGGTATAAAACCAGTTCAAACCGCTAACGGCACTAATTATACTTTTCAAATTGTCTAAATTTCCTCTCAGGTCTCTTTTTGTACCTTAACTCGACTTTTGCTACTTTTATACCGTGGTTAGATTTTAAATATTTAAATTTGTGGTGTAATTTTCAGTTTATTTAAGTTAAAGCCTTTTTTGTGTAAGCGATTGAGAATTTGTTCATAAGTATTATTATTCATTTTAGGAGTACGAGAAAGTATCCATAAATATTGTTTATTTGGATGACTAATAACAGCATAACTATAATCATCGGCCAAATCAATTATCCAGTAATCGCCTTTGAATGGCCAGAAAAACTGTACTTTTAATTTTGCATTGCCCGAATTTTTTTGTACAAAAGCTTTACCTTTAATATATGATTGTTTACCTTTTAAACTACCTTTATTACATTTATTTTCTACAATTATATAATCTGCTTTTGTTGGAGTATATTCAGCTGTAGTACCATAACAGCCTTTCTGAAAGCTTTGTGGATAAGAAGCAATTTCATACCATTTTCCAGCATATTTATTTAAATCTACGCTAGCAACAGTTTGCAAAGTTTGAGCTTTAGCCGAAATTATGACAACTAAAATCGATATTATAATCGCCATAAAGCTAATAATCTGAAATTTATTTTGTTTTAAGAGCGGATAATTCATGGTTTTTATTTGTGTTTATTACTTTTGTTTTTTTGGATTCTCAGATCCATATCAACTTATTTTCATATTAGCTGAAATAATCCGATTATGGCTACGAATAGATTTAATATCAAATGCAGACAACTTTAATTAACGATTAATTGGCATAGCCTTCTCAAGCCCGATTTCGAGGTTTTGCCCATTTAGTTTGAAGGCCTTTTTGTTTTCGGGCAAATTATCAGCAAAAAGCAAATCTTGCGCCACAACTTGCAAATAAAGCAATAAAAATTTTTATAAATCAAGCACTAGTATCCACCGTATAACCTAAGCCTTGTAAAACTAAAATTTCTATTGCTTTATCTTCACTCTTAAATGGATGATGATCAATAGAAAAAACATTTATTTGTTTATTAGTTTGCAACTCAGTTTCGTCTACATTTGTAAACCAAGAAGCAATTTGGGCTTCTGAATGATTAGGCTTATAAAGAGCTAGATAAGCGTCAGCTCTGTCCTGATTTGTTAAAGTTGGATTGAACATATTTTGCAAATTATCACTAACGTCTCTAGCACCTTTATAAACATCAGTTAATTTGGTTGAGCTGGAATAATTATGCTTCAAACCAGCCCAGTTATTAGGGTTTGGAGGGTTTACTTCATATTTTGAACAATATTTTCCTAGGTTATCTTTAAATTCTGGTCTCTGAAGATCGCCTATAGTTTGTAAATTTCGAGTATTAGTAACCATATTAAAATCCTGTTATTTTGTTTGGGTCAAGTGTTGTTTTGGTTTCAGTTTCTTTTGCTGGTTCAGGGGCATTTTGCTCTTCTGGCTTTGGCTGAGGTGGAATAACTGGCTCTTTTTGATTTAAAATCGCATAAGCTTCAGCAATACTTAAAGGAATTTGCCTCATAGTATTATTTTCAAATTCTTCTTTATTCATCTCAGTAGGCAATTCAGCTAAAAGAGCTTGAAATTTTTCGGGCGTAATTAATAAAGCATTGCCACTTTCATCTCTGAGCCCAATTTTTTTATATAAAGCTAATCTTTGCTCCCAAGGGAAGGATTCAGGATATGAATAACCAAAACTAATATGCTGCCAACGCATAATTTCTTCAATTTTATCTATAGCTTTTTGCAATTTTGAATTGTCCGATCCCGCTAATTGACTTAATTTTTTATGCAATTCAATTGGGTTTTGTAAAACATTTTTCAATTCAGCAATTTGGCTTTCATCACTAGCCGAAAAAACATTCTTCAGAATATATTCTGCTAATTCGGTTTGCTGCGCTTCTTCTAATGAGCTTTTGGGGGCTTTATCATAAAACGAAGAATTATTAACTCGTCCTAGTTTAATTAAGTTTTTAAAACCCAAAGCAATTTCTTCTTTTTTTTGCAAGTTTTCTATTTTCTCTAAAGCCTCTTCTAGTCGCCAAATTGAACGTCTACCTGGATTTATGCCTTTTAAAATATCTTTAACGCTAGCTAAATCAGTATAACCATCAAGAACCTTATCAAGAATATAATCAATTTGTTCGTCAGTTGGCTTTAAATCGTATTCCTCGTCGCTTTTTACAAACACTCTTTCGGCTAAAATTGGGTCTTTCTGTTTTAAATCAGCAATGGCGGCATCTACATTTCCCCAAGTCAGTTCAGAAGTCTTAGCATTACGAGCGGCACTATATTCGGCTGTTTCTATTTGTTCTTGTTTTACTTCAATTTCTTCTGCTAAAGCTGGAATTTGCCATTTTACTCTTACTTCATTCTCATCGTAAGGAAACCATGAGTGGGTTCTAGCAAACTTAGTTGTGTCAAAAGCTTCAATTCCCGCCCTTCCAACAGCAAAAGCTGTGCCAGCAACACCACCAACAATTGCTCCTGGTATAATAGCAGCTCCACCGCTAACCGCCCCTCCTACGGAACTGCCCCCTATTATTGCACCCGTCAATATATCGCCCGCAAACTGCTTCTTGCTAAAATCTCCCCAATAGCCTGGTATTCTATCTGTCATTTTTTTAATAATTATTGGTTTGCAAATAAAAGAAAAATAGCCGCTTAAAATTATTCAATTCTGAAGCAAATTTAATTTAATTTATTGTTTAACAATTTTCTCAAGCCCGATTTCAAGACTTTGGCCATTTAATTTTAAAGCCTTTTTGTTTTCGGGTAAATTATCTGCAAACAGCAAATCTTGCGCAAGAACTTCGGCTTTAATATATTCGCTCTGGCTCTCTAGAATGGCTTTTAAATTATTGTCTTGTAAGTTTATATATAATTTTATACGGTCAGAGACTTCAAGGCCACTATTTTTGCGCAAATTCTGAACAGTATGAATAAGTTCACGAGCCAAACCCTCGGCCAAAAGTTCTGGCGTGATTTCGGTATTAAATAAAACTTTTTCGGCTTGTTCGGCAAAAACCAACTGCTTGATGTTAAGCTCGCTCAAAATCAGGCTTTCGAAATAACCTAAATATTTATTTTCGGCATATTCTTTGGCAATTATAATTTGGCTAAGCGGCTGGCGAATTTTGAGTTTTAATTCTTGTCTTAAACTGCGGCCCAAATTAATGATTTCTTGAGCGATAGACATAGCCGAAATTAAATTATTTTCTTCTTCGGTATTTTCTTCAATTCTTGGCCAAAGCACTAAATGCAGACTTTCGGGCGAATTTGTAAGTTTAAGATTTTGATAAATAGTTTCGCTCAGCAATGGAATACAAGGAGCTGTCAATTGACAAATTCCTAACAAACAGGCTTGCAAAGTGCTATAAGCGGCTAAATCAATATTTCCAGAACTGCCCCAAAAACGGCTTCGGCCTGCTCTAACCCAAACATTAGATAAATCGTCTACAAATTTTTCGATTAATTGCGTGGCTTTGCTGAATTCAAAATTATTATATTCTTCAGTTACGGCTTTGTGAGTTTGATTTAAGCGGGCAATAATCCAAGAATCAATTGGTTGCAAGTGTCGTTCAATCAATTCAGCAGGAGCATTTTGTAGCTTTTCATCGCTAATTTGGTCGAGATTGGCATAAAGCACATAAAAAGCATATGTATTCCAAAATGGCAAAATAAAACGCCTCATCACTTCGGCAATTCCATCCATATCAAAACGAATTGGGTTTCCAGCCGAGCAATTGGCAACCATAAACCAGCGCACTGGGTCGGCTCCAAACTTAGCAAATAATTCCCAAGGATTAACAATATTGCCTTTTGATTTGCTCATTTTTTGGCCGTCTTTGTCGAGTATATGACCCAAACAAACAACTTCTTTATAAGACGAACGTATTTTTTCGGAAGAGCTTAAAGCCACGGCAATTGCCAACAAAGTATAAAACCAACCACGAGTTTGATCAACCGCTTCGCAAATATAATCAGCTGTTACAAAGTCGGTGGGGTTTTCTAAATTATTTGAAGCAATCGGCATAGAGCCAGAATCAAACCAACAATCTAAAACTTCGGGAACACGCTTCCATTCACCTTTTTCATCAGTCCAACTAATTTCATCAATATATGGCTTATGCACATTAAAAGTTTTGTCTTCGATTTGGCCTTTGACTTTGGCGTATAATTGCGGATTGCCATTTTGTAATTTATCTAGAAGTTCATTATATGAGCCAATGACAATTGCTTCTTGGGTTTTTTGATTAATCCAAATTGGCAAAGGCGTGCCCCAATAACGCTCCCGAGAAATTGACCAATCAATGTTTCCAGCTAGCCATTGCCCAAAGCGGCCTTCTTTGACGTGTTCGGGATGCCAATTAATTTGCTCATTTGCCTCTAAAAACTGTTCACGTAAACGGCTTGTGGCAATATACCAGCTTGGTCGCAAATAATAAATAAGTGGGTTATTTGTGCGCCAATTATGCGGATAAGAGTGTTCATATTTTTCGGTTTTGAGCAAAAGCCCCAATTCATCAAGCTTTTTGCAAATAATTTTGTTTATGCGTATAAATTCTTTTTGTTCAGTTTTTTTATTATCATTGAAAATGCTCTCACCATGCAAAAATTTAGGTGCTTGTTCATTAAAAGAGCCTTCTTGAGTTACAGCATTTAAAATTGGTGTTTCAATTCCATTGGCTTTATAAGCTTCAAGGTCATCAGCCCCAAAAGCTGGCGCAATATGTACAATGCCTGTTCCGCTGTTTTCATCGTCTATTACAAAGCATTCGTTTTTGGTATTTATTCCTTTAATTATGCTTAAATGCTTTTCGGTCTCAAAAAGAGCCTGATATTTATAATTTGCCAGCTCTGAGCCTTTTAAAGTGCTCACAATTTGCCATTCATCACCGAGTACGGCTTTTACACGTTTTTGGCTTAAAATGAGGTATTTAACCCCCCTAGCCCCCCTTGACAGGGGGGGATTTTCAGACCCAGAAAAAAAGCTACTTGTGTTTTTGAGTGCCCCTGTGAAGGGGACGCCGCAAGGCGGGGGTTCATCTACGGGGGTTAATAAATCCTTTTTTACATACTCAATATTGCTTAAAACTTGCTCATTAGAATATCTTTTCACTTGAATTCCGCAAGAGTTTAAATATTGAGTTCTAATTTCATCATATTCTTGGTTTTGAGCATGGCTGTCTCCATCAACTTCAACGGCTAATAAAAGTTCTGAACAATAAAAATCAAGAATATAATTTCCAATTGGTTTTTGCCTTGTAAACTTATAACCTTTGCATTGCTTGTTTCTTAAAACTTCCTCCCAGAGCTTTTCTTCAGCTGGAGTAGGCTGTTGGCGGCTTTCTCTGGCTCTATCGGTTAATTGAGGATTATAATCAAAAACTTCTCTCTCAGATAAAGCTTCTGGATTAGCTTTTAAAGGTTCTTGCTTAACACAAACAGCATATTCAATTTCAGGGCCGATTGCTAAAGCCATATTTGAAGGCAAAGTCCAAGGTGTTGTCGTCCAAGCGAGCATATAAACTGGGTTTTGGTCGTTTAAGCCCAATTTATTTTTGATTTGTTCAGCGACTTGATTTGTGAGTTGAAACTTGATATAAGCCGATTCATCAATAACATCTTTATAGCCTAAAGCCACTTCTGCCTGCGAAACCACAGTCCCAGAGTCGCAAGCCCACGGCACAATTTTATGGCCTTTATATAAAAGGTCTTTTTGTTGCAAAGCTTTTAAAATGCCCCAAACTTTTTCAATATATTGATTATCGCTTGTTCGATAGGCATTTTTAAAATCAACCCAATAAGCCATACGCTCGGTTAATTGCTCCCATTCAGCAATATATTTTTGAGTTGATTCGGCGCAATGTTTATTAAATTCGGCAATGCCCATGGCTTCGATGTCGGCTTTGCTTTTAAGGTTAAATTGCTTTTGGACTTCAATTTCTACGGGCAAGCCATGTTCATCCCAGCCAGCTTTGCGTTCAACTTTTTTTCCAAGCATGGTCTGATAACGGCAAACTAAGTCTTTAAAAGTGCGAGCCAAAACATGGTGTACACCGGGGCGGCCATTGGCGGTTGGTGGGCCTTCATAAAAAACAAAAGGTTTAGCTTCAGTCAGTTCAGAAACTGATTTTTCAAAAATACTATTTTCTTTCCAAAATTGAATTATTTCTTTTTCAAGTTCATCAAAATTTGGTTTGGTGGAGACTGGTTTATAAAACATTTTTGCTCTCCAAATTCTCAACCTGAAAAACTCGAACGGTTCGATTTGCAAAAGGCTCAATTTTATCGCTTAAAAAACGTGGGTAAATTCCTAGAATCAAACTACCAGCAAGCAAAACACTCAAAACCAAAGCCTCAGAAAATCTTACATCTTTTAAAGAAGCCCATTTTTCGGGTAAATTACCAAAGAAAATACGCTTGCCAAGCCAAAGCATATAAGCCGCCGTAATAATAACCCCTAAAGTGCTGATAGCCGCACTCAACTGTACAATTGATAATTCTCCAAGCGAAGTAAAAGCCCCATAAAAAACTAAAGATTCACCGACAAAACCAGATAAAGCCGGTAGGCCCAAATTAGCCATGGCCAAACCCAAAAATAAGAAAAACAAAATTGGCATATTATTTGCTAGGCCACCAAAAGCACTAATCTGACGGGTATGTGCTCTTTCATAAATTATGCCAATTACCATAAATAAGCCCGCACTAATTAAACCATGGCTAAACATCTGGAAAATTGCCCCATTTAAGCCCGCCGAATTTAAAGTAGCCAAGCCAAGCAAAACAAAACCCATATGGCTGATACTTGAATAAGCAATTACCCGCTTCATATCGTCTTGCACTAAAGAAAAAATAGCGGCTCCTAAAATATTAATTGCGCCTAATAAAGCCAAAACTGGAGCTAAAGCCACCAGCGAATTTGGAAAAAACTCAGTGCCAAAGCGAATTAAACCATAACCACCCATTTTGAGTAAAATACCAGCCAAAAGCATAGAAATTGGAGTTGGTGCTTCGACATGAGCCTCTGGTAACCAAGTATGCACTGGAATGGAAGGTAATTTAATACAAAAACCAATTAAAAATAAAGCAAATAAACCATTAATTAAGGCTGGATAATCAGCTAAAGAACCATTTTCTTGCAAAGCCCTAAACTGATAAGCGGCCTCTATTAAAGAGAAAGTTGAGCCTCCCGACAACCAAAACAATGAAATAATCCCAACAAGTAAAAAACCTCCACCTAAAAAGGTATAAAGCAAAAACTTATTGGCCGCTTTGAGCCTATTGTCGCCGCCCCAAATGGCAATTAATAAATACATCGGAAAAAGTTCTAATTCCCAGAAAATAAAAAAGAAAATTAAGTCTTGTGCCATAAAAACGCCCAAAACAGCCGCACAAAGCAAAAACAAAAGCGAATAATAAAGCTTAGGCTTAGTTTTTTGCGCAATTGAATCGCTTGCCAGAATAACAAAAGGCAAAAGTAAAGCCGTTAAAACTACCATAGAAAGAGATAAAGCATCTATGCCAAGTTTAAAAGAAGATAAGTTTCCAAGCCATTGATAAGCTTCAACAAATTGTAAGCCCTTTTGGTCTGGATTAAAGCCTAAAAAGAAAATTGAAGCCGAAACACCTAAAATAATGGCCGAAGCAAACAAGGCCATTCGCCTACATAATTCGGCTATTTCTTTATCTGATTTGTTTTTGACTGGAATTAAAGCGATGCCCAAGGCCGCCAAAAACGGAATCGCAAGTAAACAACTAAGAACAGGAAAATTTAAATCCATTTTTACTTTTAAATTACTAATTCATAAAAGGATCGCAAATTTTTGTTAATTGGTCTAGGCCTGCTTTATTTTTCTGTCTTTTAAAATTTGATCTTCTTTAATCTTTGTAACCGATAGAATTGTTAGAGATAAATAAAAAAATACTTGCTAAAGTAAAAATAAGTTAATAACTGGAGAATTTTATAATGCCTGAAGCGGAAGCGACCACTAGTTTTAAAGCGGGTTTAGATGGAATTATTGCTGGAGAAAGCGCAATTTGCCTGATTGATGGTGAAAATCGCAGACTTTCTTATCGTGGCTATAATGTCGCCGACTTAGCCGAAAAATCTAGCTTTGAAGAAACTTCTTATTTATTATTAAAAGGAAAACTACCTTCGTCAGCCGAACTTGAACAGTTTAAGGCCGAACTTTTAAAAGCACGTTATATTCCAAGCCAAATTTTAGCCATGATTGCTTTGGTGCCACCTCATACTCATCCCATGGATATGCTACGCACTTTAATTTCGGCTTTAAGTCAGCATGATCCAGATGTAGCCGATAATTCCGAAACAGCCAATTTTCGTAAAGCTACGCTTCTTTTAGCGCAAGCTCCCGTCATTGTTGCGGCTTATCATCGCTTGCGTAATGGGCTTCAACCAATTCCGCCTCTTAAAAAATTAAACTTGGCCAGCAACTTTTTATATATGTTAAGCGGCGAAGAACCCGATGAATACTCTCAAAAAGTATTTGACACTTGCATGATTTTGCACGCCGACCACTGTTTTAATGCTTCTACCTTTACGGCTCGTGTAACAGCGGCAACTCTTTCGGATATGCATTCAGCTATTACGGCGGCCATTGGTGCTTTAAAAGGACCTTTACACGGCGGTGCAAACCAAGAAGTGATCGATGTGCTAACTCAAATTGGTACGGCTGTTAATGCTGTTCCTTTTATAGACAAAATGTTCGCCGAAGGTAAAAAAGTGCCAGGTTTTGGCCACCGCGTTTATCGTAATTGTGAAGATCCACGTGCGACCATTTTACGTATGGCTTCTAAACAGCTTGGAGAAAAAGAAAATGACACTAAATGGTATGAAATTTCGCAAGAAGTAGAAAAATATGTAATTTCTAAAGCCCAAGAAAAAGGCAAGCCAATTTATCCAAACGTAGATTTTTATTCGGCTTCAACTTATCAGGTGCTTAAAATTGACCATGAATTGTTTACTCCTATTTTTGCTATGTCTCGTTTAGCTGGTTGGTGTGCTCATGTAATGGAACAACATGCCAATAATCGTTTAATTAGGCCACAAGCGCATTATATTGGCGAAAGAGATTTAAATTATATTGGCCTCTCTAAAAGATAATTTCTTGATTAATTAAATTCTATTTAATGCCATCCAAAGCTGTAATTGATTGAGGGTGGCATTTTTATTGTAAAAATCGGGACGCTCTGGGGGCCTTACCATCCCACGGTTTTGTGTAATACCTCTCTGAAAGCATTATTTGCTAAAGAATTTTGCTAAGAAACCCCCTCCGCCCCCTTGACAGATATTGTGATAAAAGTCAAGAGAAAAAAGCAAAATTTTTGTAATTTGGATTAAATTCTTCTCCAGAATTTAAAACACCATAAACAAGCTTCAAAAGCTTAGCCATACACGCACAAAT
>CANLTT010000071.1 GCA_947494115.1 Candidatus Caenarcanales bacterium | reverse complement strand
GTGTAACTTCTTTTGGTATGCAAATGATATTTGTTGAGGGAGACCAAAACGGTAAAAAAGTTGCTTATCGTAAATCTTTAATTCCAATGGGTGTTTATACATGGCAAGCGACCCGCTTAAGCGATAAGGCTTTTGAGGAATTAACCAAAGAAGGTAGCTTTAATGCCAATCTTCCGCAATATTCAGTTGGAATTGATACAACTAACCCAGATATTCAAAAATACATGTTTGCAAAAAAATAGTTACGTATTAAACTTTTGTCTAGCCCGAGTAGGTTCTTATATAATTTGTCCTTACTTGAGCCTTTCCTCTGAAAAAGTGAATAATTTATAAAGTTATTTAATATTTGCTTTTTTTAGGGCAATGATAATTTATAGTTAGTTTTCAAAAATAGGGTTTTAAACATGGTAGTTAAATTACAATTACTCGATCAAGAAATTGCTTTAGACGAAGCTTTTAATCAAATTTCCGACCTCGCCGGCAGACAAGCTATTATCCGAGAGATTAGCAGAAGACATACTTTTCAGAATTGTTTTGAGCAGTACAATATAAAGCTCGATTTAAATAATGAAGAAGTCAAAACTGCTTTGCTTTCTCGCTTTGGAACGGCTCTAAACTTGGTTACCCCCGAAGCTTGGGATAATTTTTACCAAAAGTCTAATTTAACCAAAGAGCAATTAATACAACAATTGGCTTATCAAGAGCAAATAGAATCTTTAAAGCGTACTGCCATTGCACCAGAAGCGATTAAAGATTTATTTTTAAAAATGAAAACCCAATTAGATCAAGTGCTTTTTGCTTTGATTCGGGTTTCTAAAGAAGCTTTGGCTAAAGAAATTTACCATCGTTTAATTGACGACAATCAAGATTTTGCCGAATTGGCTCGTAAATATTCTTCCGGACCTGAAGCTCAGCAAGGTGGAATAGTTGGTCCTAAACCTTTATCAGCCTTGAATCCAGATTTGATTAAACGTTTAACCTCTCTAGAAGCTGGTCATATCTCTGAGCCTTTTGCTTTAGGTGAAGAAAATTATGTAATTATTAAATTGATTCGCCTTGAAAGTGCTCAATTAGTGCCACAACTCGAAAACAATTTGCGAGATCGCTTATTTGAAGAATGGCTTGAAAATCAAATTAAACTAGTAAATTTAAGAGTTTTAAATTAAATTAATAAAACTTTTTTCCGCTTCTTTTCAATTAATTGACTGTTTAGGAGCGGACTTTGTTTTTTCCCTAATAATACAGGTATTAAAATTGTCCGCAGAACAAAAAGAATTGGTTTTTCATTTATTGCAAACTGGCTTTGATTTGCCGATTACTTTTGACAATTTTGATTATGGGTTTTTTAGCTTGGCCGAAAACCTTCATCTGCCCGCCGAAAGCAAAATAATTTTATTGCAAGGTAAATTACGCCTTTTGCAAAAAGACCCCGAAGGCAAAGAAAAAACGCTTTTAACTTTAGTTGAGGGTGATGTTTTTGACGATGAAATTCTGCCAGAGCATTTATTTTCTTTAACTGCTTCTTCGGATGAAGTTTGTATTGGTATTATTCCTTCGGCAACTGCGCACGATTTGGCTAAAATAATTGACCATTATGAAAAAACCCGCCAAAAAATTAAAACTCAACTTAATTTAAGCAATAATACTGCAATTGCGCCTCTCAAAAAGGTGATTGCCCGCTCAGCAGATGAATTTATAAAGAGAATATTGTCTTTTTATGGGGCTGAAGCCAATATTAAATTATCCGAAAAAAGGCTTATAAACCTTGAAGACTTAAGCGATTGGCTAAAAAGCACCAATTTAGAAACCAATGTAAAAAGTCAAAACCTTGAAGAATTGCTTGAATTGAGTTTTCCTTTTTTGCTTAAAACGCCAGCTCAAACTTTTCATTGGATTGTTGATAAAAACAAAAATAATTTAATAGAAGAAAGTCTGGATGGGCAAAGACAACTTTTAAAAATAGAAAAACACAAAGCTTATCAAACGCTTGAAATTAAACACGAAAAAGCCATAAGTTTCTCTCAAACCGAAGAACCATATTCTTTACGCTGGTATTTAACTTTATTTAGTGAAAACTGGCTTTTGTCGGGGCAAATGATTTTTTCTTCGATTTTGATTCAGATTTTTGCGCTTGGAATGCCTTTTTTGTATTTAGTAATTTTTGACCGTGTTTTTGGCCGCCAAAACCATTCAACGCTAAATGTAATGGCTGTTGGCATGATTATGATTTTGATTTTTGAATTCATGGTTAAGTCATTGCGTTCATATGTTCTGGCTTTTCAGAGTGAGCTTATTGATAATATTAGTTTTCAGGCCTTTTTGGAGCGAGTTTTTCGGATTCCGCTTTCTAAATTTAACCGTGATATTGCCCGTTCTTACCAAGAGGCTTTTAATGAGCTAAGTAAAAATAATCAAGCGATTGCATATACGGTTTTTATTTCTTCTTTGGATGCCATTTTTTCGACCATAATTTTAGCGGTGCTTTTATTGCTAAATGTTCCTTTAACTTTGGTTTCGCTTGCGCCCATTATACCGATTGTCTTTTTGATTATTCGTAATAATTATAGTTTGCAAAAGCGTGCCGCCGCCCACCAAAGAGAGCATAGTCTTGCGCAAGCCAAACTCACCGAAGCTTTAGCTGGCATTGAAACCGTTAAGGCTTTAAATATAAATCATTTAGTTAAACGCAGTGTTTTTAAGCAAATTGAAGAATCTTTTAAAAAAGGTTTTAGTTTGCGTGTAGACCGCATAAGCGAGGGCAGTCTTATGAATTGGATTGTCGGTTTAGGTTCTTTGGCTACGCTTTATTTTGGTGCACACGAAGTGCTGAGCGGGAAAATTACATATGGTATTTATATGGCCATCAATATGATGAGCAAAAATGTACTTACTTCTTTTCAAAAGCTGGCTGGTTCTTTGCTTAAATTTTATGAAGCCCTTGAATCTTCGCAAAAAATTAAAAACCTTTATTACGAAAAAGACGAAGAACATAGCGAAGGCGGCGTATTTTTGGATGAAGTCAAAGGCCGCTTAAGAATTAATAATTTAGGTTTTCGTTATCAGCCCGAAAGCCCCGAAATTTTAAAAGGCATAGATTTAGAAATTGAGGCTGGCCAAAAAATTGTTTTACTTGGCAAAAGTGGAGCTGGCAAAACAACTTTAATTCGGCTTTTGCAAAGACTTTACCCTCCCAATGAAGGTTATATACTTTTTGATAATTACAATTTGGCCGATTTAAACCTTTATAGCCTGCGGCAAAACATTGGTGTCGCTTTGCAAAGGCCAATTATTTTTGCTGGAACGATTAAAGAAAATATTGCCATGGCCAATCCAGCGGCCTCCATGAAAGAAATTGTAGATTCTGCTACCAGTGCACAATTAAATTCCATGCTCCTTAAAATGCCCAAAGGTTTTGATACGCCTCTTGCCAGTATGGGTTCTAATTTGTCTGGTGGGCAAACGGCTTTAATTTGTTTGGCACGCTTATTTTTGCTTAAACCTAATATTTTAATTTTGGATGAAGCTTTAGCCGCTTTAGACCCCGCTTTAAATGCCTCTGTTTTTAATGAAATTTTTCAGGTTTATAAAAATAAAACTTGCATTTTTGTAACTGATTATGTTCCAGTGCATAAAAAAGCCGATAAAATCATCATTTTACAAGAAGGTCAAATTGTTGAACAAGGCTCATATACGCAATTAATGGCCGCTCAAGGTTATTACTTTAATTTGTACCCTCATCAAATATAGCCATGCAAAATAGTCGTCAAAAAATTTTTAAAATTACTTTTGTGTTTTTAGCCTCTCTCTTGGCTGGAGTACTTATTCTGGGTTATTGGTCTTGGTATAGCAGTATTGAAGAATCGGTAACGGGAATGGGTCAAATCGTTCCAGACGGCAAACTCAGACGCATAATGTCTCCGATGAATGGAACTGTTGCCAAAGTGCATATTCAAGAAAACCAAGAAGTCAAAGCTGGTCAAGTTCTTGTAGAGCTGGATCCTGAATATTCACAGGTGCAAAAAAATACTTTTCAAGAGCAATTAGCTTATTTGCAACAAGAATCTAATGCACTCAAGGCCGCTACAGGCAAAGCCGTAAACACAAACAGTTTAAACCCAACGCAAAGTGCTTGGTTGCAAGCCACAAAAGCCTCATATCAGGGGCAAATTGCTGGCACACAAATGCAAATTAAAAAAACCCAATATTTTAAACAACAAGCGGCCGAAAAAGAAAAACAATTAAAAGAGCTTTTGGCCTCTAATAAAAAGCTTCTCGAAAGACAAGAACAATTGCTTAAAGAAGGCGGTATTTCTGAAAATGAAGTTGAATTACAAAGACAAAAAGTGGTTCAATATCAAGGTGATTTGGCTGGCACACAGCAAGAAATTAAAGCCCGTACAGCCGAAATTGGACAAGCCTTTGAACAAATTAAGCAAATTGATGGCTCTTACGAAAAAGAGATTTTTACCCGTTTAGGTGAGCATGAACAAAATATTTTGCGTTTTAGTAGTGAAATTGCCCGCGCTGGAATTGATATTAAAAGACAAGTTATAACTGCACCTTTTGATGGGATTGTGAATGAGCAAGCGGTAAGAGGCGAAGGAGAAGTAGCTACAACAGGCCAAGTTTTGCTTTCTTTGGTTCCGCTTGATTCTGAGCTGGCGGCCGAAATTAAAGTTACCAATAACGATTTATCTTATATTCATTTAGGTCAAGATGTTGCCATGCGAGTAGATGCCTTTCCTAATCATCAGTACGGGCGTTTATTTGGTACTGTCCAAGGCATTTCGCCCTCTACCGTAGAAGACAGAGAAGGCCGTGTTTTTTATGTAATTCGAATTAAATTAAAACAACAAAAAATGAAAGACGACAAAGGCGCAGTTAGACCTCTCAGAGCTGGTATGACTTTGTCGGCTGATATTATAACCCGAGACCGAAACTTAATTAGCTTTTTCTCTGAACCAGTTAAAGACAGCTTAGACAAGGCTTTTAAAGACCCGAGTGACAGATAAAAGCCATGAAAAAATTTGTTTTGAGCTTATTTTTAGTTTTTTCTTTTATTGGCTTTGCCAGAGCCGATGAATTGTCAGAGTCTTTGCAAGAAATTTCTTTTAAAGATAATGATAATAGTTTGATTTTAGGTATCCCTGAAGTAATGAGCTTAGCTGGTGATCAAAATTTAGATATTGCGATTTCAAAATCACGTGAAAAACAGGCTCAAAGCTATTTTTTTGGTTCTTTTGCCAATATAGCTCCTTCTATTAGAGCGCAGGGTTCTGTTGAAAAATTCCAAGGCGGTGAAATTTTCTTTGGACCAATTCCAGTTCAGTTAGACCGCACAACTTATAAGCCATCTCTTTCTGCTGATTACCAAATTAATACAGGTGGCAGGGCTATATTCCAAATTATGGCTTCAAAATATTCTTATGACCGTTCTAAAGCCGTGGCTCTTAATGTTTCTCAGGGTGTTTTGCATGATGCTTTAACGGGTTATTTTATTTGGCTTAGAGATAATTCTAAAATGGAAGTTGCCAAACAGTCTTTAAAAGAGGCCGAAACACAATTGCAAACTATTGAAGCTCGTCAAAAGGCTGGTTTTGCGACATCTCTTGATACAAACCAAAGTTTAACGACTAAGTATGAAAGAGAAAATTTATTGTTAGAAGCCGATAGTCAGCGCAAAGTTTCGGGTGTTAATTTGTCGGTTATTTTAAATATCCCAGTCGAAAAAACCTTAATTCCAGCCGATAAGCTTTTAAAACCAATTGACTTTTGGACAGAAGAATTAGATTTGCCCGCTATTCTTGAGATTGCCAGCGAAAACAGAATTGATTTAAAAGCTTTAACTTCTTCAATTAAAGAAGCCAGAGCACGTTTTGGTTCTTCAATTGCCGATTTGTTCCCGACCATTTCTTTGAGTGGTTATACTCGCGGTATTGGCCCCAATCTGAATGAATTAGACCGTTCTAAGCAAGGTAGCATAAGTATAAATATTGATTTATTGCGCAATTTAGGCATTGACACAGCCGCTAATATAAGAGTTAATAAAGCCCGCATCGAAGAAGCTATTTTAAATAAAGAAAAACAATTAATCGAAATGCGTAAAGAAATCGCTCAAGCCTATTATGATATGCATCTTAGCCAGGACAAGCTCAAGGTGGCAACCGCAAAATTAAAATCAACTCAAGAAGCTCATCGAATTTCTATAAGTCGTCAAAAAGCTGGCCTTGGTATAAATCTTGAAATTGTGCACGCTCAAACCAAATTAACCGAAGCCCGCTTAGAGTATCAAGATGCGGCTTTGAAATATAATAATTCACAGATTAAGCTTCTTTATGAGACTGGACAGCTCACGGTTAAGAAAATTTTAGATCATGCGGGAATAATCTAAATCGGGTATAATTCTAAGGTAATATTTTTCGGGATGTGGCTCAGCTTGGTAGAGCATCTGCTTTGGGAGCAGAGGGTCGGAGGTTCGAATCCTCTCATCCCGATATTTTTAATTTTTCTGATAAAGGTTTAATGCAAAATTTTTTAACTGGGCAGGTGAGGGTGTCTGAACCATGATTTATAGGATTAAAAGATTAGTATGATTTAAAAAGAAGAAAAATCAAGGTTCAGACAAATGGTACAAAAATGAGTAAACAAAACATTATTTATTAATAGACCTCTTGCGAAATAATTAATTAGTCGTGAGATTAATGACTGAGACAATGAGATTGATTCGTAGTCCAAACCTCTTTTTTCGGTTTCGGTATCTGAATGAGAATATATGAAATATTTTTACTTTTCAGCCTTTGTGTTTTATAAATTATTTTTTGTGATTTAAAGCCGAAATTAAATAGTTTGGTAGCCAAGATGTCGCTACCGAAGCGGCCAGCCAAGATTTAAAAAAAGGCATAATCAAATCATTTAATATATAGCTTCCAAACATTCCTATAACTTGGCTTAAAGCATTCAGAGACTTATATGGCAATTTGTTTATTAATAAATTTTTAATTATGGCCACAAGCAATTCATATGAACCCATTACTGACAAATTAGAAATAAACTTAGAAATTTCATTTGAGATAATGCCGCCCTTTTGTGAATAGTTTATGGTTGAATTTTGGGCGGTCTGAAAGACAATAATTAAACTACTTACAATATCTCCAATTAAGCCAGCAATAAAACCCCAGCGTGGAATATTTGCTTTGCTTGCCCAAGTGGCCACTTTGTTTAATAAATAATTTTCATTTTCTTCTTTTTTGTAAGCCTTTTTAGGTGCATGAGTAAAATGATTATTTATTTTTGTTTCTTTTATAATAGTTGTTTTCAATTTCCCTCCGCTAGCATTATCTAGTTCAGGTTTAAAGGGTTGTTCAAAGTTGTGAACTCTCAGCTTTTTAAAGCACCCCACTGCGACAATAAGTTTAACTCGAATAAAAACTATTGTTGTAAAGTTTTAAAAAATTAAAAATAAACTTGTATTATAATTTAGTCCTTAAATTTAGTATTTTTGTACAACTAAAGGCTTGTTTTGTTTTTGAGCCGCTTTAAAAAAATATTTTATGTTTGTTCAAGTTTTTGCTTTTTTCTTTGTTTTGACTCTGGCCTTATTATGGTATAAATCGGGCTTTTTATTAATTTGCTCCATAATTTTAATATGCGTAAGTGCTTTAATTTATTTTCAGAAAAATTTGAAATTAGCTTTAATTTGCTTTTTGGCCGTGTTTTTGGCGTTTTCAAATTGGAGTTTTCATAATAATATTTTTCCTAGAAAATGTTTTATTAGCGGCAATTTAAGCGGTATAGTGCAAGAAATTCCTAGGCAAAGTAGTTTTAATTCTTGGCGATTTGTGCTTTCTACGGAAGATTTTGGCAAATTACAAATCAAACTTAAACCGGGGCAAAGCCAGCCAAGCAAAGGCGATCAGCTTAAACTAAAAGGTCATTTTGCCTTAATTGAAAACTTTGAAACTAATTATTTTCGCTCTCAGGGTTTGGCTGGCAAAGTTATGGCCGAAGAAATTTTAATTATTCAAAATCCAATTTCTTTAAAAGGTAAATTTTTGCAAGTGCTCGGAGAGGCGCAACTCAAGCTTACCAATATTCATAAAATTCTTTTGCCCAAAGATAAAGCAAATTTGATGATTGCAATGCTGATTGGAAGCCAAAACCTAAGCAAAGAACTGCGAGTTTTAGGCCAAAATCTTGGGGTCGCGCATTTATTTGCGGCTTCGGCTTTAAACTTAACTGCTTTGGCTTGGTTCTTGAATTATTTGGCGGGGCTTTTTAAGCTTTCAAGGCGGCCTCGCATTTTATTAATTTTAATTTCTATTACTTTCTATTCATTATTAGCTGGCTTTGGGCCTTCAATTGCACGGGCTTGGTTTATGGCTTTTTTGGTTTTAGGCGGCCAATTAATTGCTCGCAAGCCCAATGTGCTTAATATTTTGCTTTTTAGTTTACTAATTAGTTTATTGTTTGATCCAAATTTAATCGGTGATTTGGGCTTTCAATTTTCTTATTTAGCAACTTTAGGCTTGATTTTATGGACAGAAAAACTTATAAATAAATTCAATTTTGTGCCCTATTCATGGGCGGAGCCATTTGCTATAACCATTGCCGCCGAAGCTTTAATTTTGCCTTTGCAGTTTTTATATTTCGGCAATATTCCGCTTTATTCCATGCTGGCCAATTTTGTGGCTGTTCCTCTTGGTAATGCCATTTTGATTTCGGGCTTATTTGCAAGCTTGGTTTCGGCTTTTGGTAGCATTGGCTGGCAATTAGCTTCGATTATTGAATTTATAGCCGCTGGCTTTATGAATTTATTCTTTTGGTGGCTTAATTGGCTTAGTACTTTTCCAGCCGCCGACTTGAAGCTTGAGAGCATTGAATTGCCTTGGATTATTTGGCTTTATGGCTTAATTGGCTATTTGGCCTTTGCGCAGAATTATAAATTTTTAAAGCATTTATTGATTGCAAGCGGTTTTTTCTTGCTTTTATGGACAATGAATTCGCCTTATTTTACTTTAATTTCTTTTTCTAAGCCGTGGGCTGAAGGGCTTTTTATTAAAACAAATGAAGGGCAAAAAATCTTTATTTGTCATGGCCACAAATTAGAAGAAAATGATTTAAAAAAGCTTTCAATTCACTCTCTAGATTATTGGATTGGTGATTGCCCAAAACCAAATAATTTAGCCATCAAGCACCAAATCAGCTTAAAAGACAAAGTTCAATTAAAAATAAATAAAAACTTGCTTATAAAAGTTTCGCCTAAAGCGGTTTTGGTTTTATACAAAAATTTTGCGGGTTTAATTTTGTTTGAGCCTCTCACCACCGACAAACCCGAACAGTTTTATTCGCTAGTTAAATTTGCTTATAATTCCAAAACCAATATTGTCTGGAGCCATTCACCTAAAGCGGAGTTTTGTTTAACGCCTTATTTAACCAAGCAACCCCGACAAGAAGCTACCAATGGTTTAAAGCCAGTTTGTAAACAAGTTATAAATTATCTCGAAATTAAAAATCAAAAACTTTATACAGACGGCTTAATTGTGGCTTTGTAAAATTGAAGGAAATTGAATTTAATTTCTTTTGAGCAAAAAATTCCCATCGCCGTCTTGTGTTAAAGTATAGGTTGTATTCCTCGAAGGTAAAAATAATTGATCACCTTCTTTTAAAATTCCAAACTTAGCTTTTCCAGCTCCTATTTCTATTTTGTCGGATGTTTCAGCTCTTATGATTGTGGCTGGACTTGAATCTATTGGTTCAAACTTGACAGCTGATTGCTGGTTTGGAAGCGTGTGAAGTGATAATCTTTCTCCCCAAGGTAAGTTTTGAGTTTCATTAGCTCTTATTGGGTAGCCATTAATTAACTTGTCGAAATGACTTCTAGAAGCCTTAGGATAATTTATTCTAGAGAGTATTATGCAATCTGTAGGACGATCTGGGTTTTATGAAGTATCCACCTGTCCATCGGGACCAATTACAGAAATATAACCATCAGGTTCTTTTACAACATTGGTGATTTCATAAGCTTCACCACCCTCTTTTAGAATAAATTGTCTTACTCCGTTTTGGTAATTCTTTAAGACTTGTTCAACATTACCTGAAAAATGAGGCCATCCAATCATATTCTTACTTAACTTACCTGCTCCCATTGCTTCTGTAAATCCACCCTGAACACTTCCTAGTCTAACTGCCCGCCCATCTTCTGGAGGTTCAGTTACTATAAATTCGCTTCCAGTAATAGGATCTTGAAAACGTGATCCCTCTTTAAAAGGATTTTCTCTTTCCTCTTCATCACTATTAGCCACAGAACCAGCCTTGTTGCCACCAAAAAATCCAAGAACTTTTCCGAGAACTCCAGCCCTATAGCAAACCCCCGCTAAAGAGATCTAGAATATGTGAATAATAAAAATAAAATGACATATTCTAAAGATTTAAGGAAAAAAGTAATAGAGGCATTTGAGGGAGGAATGTCTCAGGAAGAGGTAAG
>CANLTT010000070.1 GCA_947494115.1 Candidatus Caenarcanales bacterium | reverse complement strand
ATAATAAAGAATTCATACGGTTAGATTGTATAGAAACCATCTTTTTGTTTGGTAAATATTAAATGCAGATCAATACTATAATATAAGGTCGCTTGGTTTCAAATTAATTAATTTACAGATTATGAATAGCTTAAACAATTATGAAAAGACAAAAGTTCCGCCGATTATAGCGCAAAAATCAAGCTCTCATCTGCTTACAATCTTTAAGATCACCAAGGTTTTATTATAAATTTATGAGCACTAAATCTTTTGCTTTGTCCGCAGAACTAGCCGAATATATTTTAAAAGTTTCTTTGCGGGAAAACCCTATTTTAAATCAGCTTAGAATCGAAACCAGCAAACATCCTTTGGCTAGAATGCAAATTGCGCCAGAGCAGGGTCAATTGATGGCCTTATTGGTTAAATTAATGCAAGCCTCTAAAATTTTAGAAATTGGAGTTTTTACGGGTTATAGCTCGCTTTGCATGGCCTTGGCTTTGCCACCAGACGGTAATATTGTGGCTTGTGATAAAAGTGAAGAATTTACAGATATTGCAAAACGCTATTGGAAAGAAGCTGGCGTGGAAAATAAAATTGAACTCAAAATTGCGCCAGCCTTGCAAACTTTAGACGAATTTATAAAAGCTGGCAAAACCGAATTTTTTGATATGGCTTTTATTGATGCTGATAAATCAAATTATTTGGCCTATTATGAAAAATGCCTTCAGTTGGTGCGCAAAGGTGGTTTAATCATGGTGGATAATGTGCTTTGGCGTGGCGATATTTTAAATTCTGAAACGCAAGATAAAAATAGCCAATATATTCAGGCTTTTAACCAAAAACTAGCCGAAGATCAAAATATTGATTTGGTGGTTTTACCAATTGCTGATGGTTTAACTTTGGCTCTAAAAAAATAAGACAGAGTTTTGATTATTGTCTCTGTCTTAAAAATAAATTTAGAACAAAAATTAATTACTTAATAATTTCAGTAACAACTCCAGCTCCAACCGTTCTGCCGCCTTCACGAATAGAGAATTTCATTCCGACTTCGATCGCAACAGTTTGAATCAAATCAACGGTGATTGTAACATTGTCTCCAGGCATAATCATTTCAGCTTTGCTTCCATCAGAAGTTGTGAAATCATTGATGCTACCAGTTACGTCAGTTGTACGAACATAAAACTGTGGACGATAACCAGGGAAAAACGGAGTATGACGGCCGCCTTCTTCTTTGGTTAAAACATAAACCTCAGCTTTAAAATCGCTGTGAGGGGTTATAGAGCCAGATTTAGCAATAACTTGTCCTCTTTCGATTTCTTCTTTAGAAACACCGCGCAAAAGTAAGCCAACATTATCGCCAGCTCTACCTTCATCAAGGGTTTTACGGAACATTTCTACTCCAGTAACAACCACTTTTTTCTTCTCGGCAGATAAACCAATGATTTCAACTTCTTCACCAGTTTTAACCATGCCTCTTTCAATTCTTCCAGTGGCAACAGTTCCCCGACCAGTAATCGAGAAAACGTCTTCAACAGCCATAAGTAAAGGCTTGTCGATTTCGCGCTGAGGAGTTGGAATATATGAATCAACTGCATCCATCAATTCATAAATTTTATCAACCCATTCATCTTCACCACGAACAGTTTTTGGATTAGCAATCATTTTCTCAAGAGCTTGTCTAGCAGAGCCTTTGATAATTGGAATATTATCTCCGTCAAAGCCATATTTGCTCAAAAGTTCACGAGTATCTAATTCAACTAATTCAAGCAATTCAGGGTCTACGCTTGGATCATCGGTTTTGTTTAAGAAAACAACCAAATTTGGAACACCCACTTGGCGAGCAAGCAAAATATGTTCTCTGGTTTGAGCCATAGGACCGTCTGTAGAGGCGATTACCAAAATAGCTCCGTCCATTTGAGCGGCACCAGTGATCATGTTTTTTACATAGTCAGCGTGGCCTGGGCAATCAACGTGAGCATAATGTCTTGCTTCGGTTTCATACTCGACGTGAGCGGTATTAATGGTGATACCACGAGCCTTTTCTTCAGGGGCTGAGTCAATGTCTTCATATTTCTTCGCTTCAGAATGACCCAAAACAGATAAGGTCATTGTAATTGCGGCTGTAAGAGTTGTTTTTCCGTGGTCAACGTGACCAATGGTTCCAATGTTAACGTGCGGCTTATTGCGCTCAAATTTTTGGCGAGCCATTATTTTAGAATCCTTTCATAATGATTTTTCACTTCAATGATTTATAATATTAACTCACTCATTTTAATCTATTTTGCCAATCAGTCAAGAAATTTAAAAGAATTTTCTTAAATATTGTCTGACTACGGTATAAAAATAACAATCAAACAATTCAAGAATCAAAAATCTGCCCCCCCCTCTCAAAGCCTGAAAGCCCCCTAGCCCCCTAAAGGGGGAATTTTTCTCCTCCCTCACAGAGCCAGAATCTAGAAGAAAATACTTGTCAAAAATTAAAAGCTTGAAATCGCCTTACAAGAGAGAGTTTATGTGTTGTGTTATTTAGCTAATTAAATTAAATGCACCTTAATATAATTCAAGTTCCCCTTTTAGGGGGCGGAGGGGGCTTTCAAATTGAAATTCTTTAGAAAAAAGACCCTCTCAATTGGTTGTTTCAGAGTTTTGTACTATAGTAGAAATATTATTTTAAATGCTTTAAATATTGTTTATTTTAAGTCTTGCAAAATATAAGAACCAATTGTGTCTTGCGAATTATGCAAAAGGTCTTTATGCTTTTTGGATGTATCAATTAAAGAAGTTAAATCGCTATGATCTAAACCTTTAAATAGTCTTGCTTTAGAATCGGTTTTTTTAATTGTTGCTAAAACTTGCGGGGTTAAAGCCTTTTGGCCTTCAAATTTACCCAAATTTATATTCAACCACAAACTACTAAAAATCGGAACTAGACCATCATTAAAGCGAAATAAATAAATTGGTTTAAAGTTTTTTTCGATTTCCCAACCCATTTTACAATGCATTGCCCCGTCCCAAGCGTGTTTATAATCGTTATTACTTATTTGTTTAATTAACCATTCATTCATTTCGGCCTCAGAGACATTTATTTTACTAACTAAAGGGCTATCAATAAAAACGGCATAATTTGTCAAACGTGGACGCAAACTAGGCAAACAAGCACTTGCAAAAGTTTTAGGAGTTTTTTCCAGAGGCAATAACCAAGCTAAATGCGTATCAAGCTCTGGAAATAAAGTTTCAGTTACTTGCGAGACAGCCCAATTAATCATTTTATTGCTCGATTGAGATTTGTCGATCATCAATTCTTTATTAAGCAAAGGCGTGCCCCAAAAAGGAACTCCCAAGCTTATGCCTTTAATAAATTTTTGATCTAATTCTTTGGTATCTTTGAGAGCACTGCAAAACACTTTTCCGCCCAAGCTTGAAATTATTACTTTAAACTTTGTCTGCGGCGGATAATCGCTTAAGAGTTCTAATAATCCTTTTTTCAGGTCTGTGATTGTTTTATCCCAAGAATTTGTATTACTTGCATATTTAAAAATATAAACGGGATTTTGTTCTAAAAAGCTTTTGTTTTGGGGCTTTTCAAGTTCATCAAGCAAGTTTTTCCAATTACAATAAGGCCGCAATTCGCTTATAGTGCCATGAATCAAAATTAAAGGTGTTTTATGGTTTTTTTCTTCAATAATTCTGTAAGGAGCCAAAGTTTCTGTTGGCATTGAACCGCCATTTTCAGCCACAGACCAAGTTGGATTATAAACTTGATAATTATTTTGTAAAGCAGTTGTAAAACTTTTTGCTGGCCAAATAAAGACCAAAAAACAAAAACCAATAAAACTCAAAAGCTTTTTTTTAGTCATTTTTTTATTTTAATTTAAACTTGGCTTTTGGTTAAATAATCTTTACATTTCATTCAAATAAAACAAATATATACTTTTTAGATTTTAGGTTTGTTTATTTTTTAGGTGATTTTTATGGGTTTAAATAATGTTCTTTCCAGCCTGCTGGCTCTAAAAGGTTTTACTCCTTCACAAACCGAGTCTTTGCCAAAACCCAAACAACTAATCGCAAGCAATAGTGGTAATTTGAATGAATTACAACAAACTGATCTTTATTGTGGCTCTCCAGAATTTGACAACGATGGAAATGTAATCAGGTTTACTCGCCTAGAACAGCCAGAAGCTATTTCTGCAAATTCTTCAGAAAAAGTAAAAAATGAATTTGAAAGAGAATGTAAGAATGAAGGCGGATTTGTGAAAACTAGCGAAGAAAAACCACAAGAAACTCAAGAAGAAAATAAATAATTAGCAACTGCGTTAAAAATAAATTGGCAAAAAGAACATTTAAAACATTTATCTGAGAGAATTTGGTTAAAATTAAAACTCCAAAGGATCTATTATTAGAGACAGACAAAAAGATAAAAAATATGTTGCCGAAATTAAGATTGAAAGAGCTTGAGCTGGAACTACCGATTATACAAGGCGGAATGGGCATAGGGGTTTCTAATTATGTTCTAGCTGGAAATGTTTCTAAAAATGGTGGATTAGGCGTTGTTTCGAGCGCGGCTCTAGATAGATTGACGAGCAAAAGATTAAATTCTTTTTTTAATGCACGCCAAGCCGCTTGTATGGAAGTTCAAGAAGCCAAAAAAATTGCCGAAAATAAACCAATTGGCATAAATATAATGGTTGCCTTGCAAAAAGATTATGAAAACTCGGTGCTTGGTGCTTTAGATGGTGGCGTTGATGTGATTATTAGCGGTGCTGGCTTGCCCTTGAATTTACCCGAAATTGTTAGCTCTCATCCTCGCGGAAATGAAGTTGCTCTTATTCCGATTGCTTCTTCAGGGCGGGCACTTGAAATAATTTGCAAAAGATGGAAACGTAATAATAGGCTTCCAGACGCTGTTATTGTCGAAGGTCCTTTGGCTGGCGGACATATTGCTTGGAGAAGTATTGAAGAAGCCGAAAATCCTAATAATTCACTTGAGCTTTTGCTTAAAGATGTTTTTAAAGTTACACAAAAATATAATAATATGCCAGTTATAGCGGCTGGTGGCATTTTTACATATGAAGATATTCAAAAATATTTGCAAAACGGCTGTGTTGGTGTTCAAATGGGAACTCGATTTTTGGCAACCGAAGAAAGTGGTGCTTCAGATGAGTTTAAAGAAAGCGTAGTTAATTGCACCGAAGACAATATTGTTTTAGCCGACAAACCAGGCTCTCCTTGCGGAATGCTTTTTAGGGTAATTAAAGATTGTCCATTTTATGCCAGCGCACTAGAAGGCAAAAGAGAAGAATATTGTGATAAAGGTTATTTATTGCACAGAGGAACTTGCCCAGCAAAAGCCAGCAAGGAAGAAGCTTTTTGTATTTGTAATGGTCTTCTGGCGGCTAGTGGCTATAATAATGAAGTTGAAGAAGAGCTTTATACCGTGGGAGCCAATGCTTATAAAGTAAAAGAAATTGTAACGGTTTCTGAGTTAATGGACGAATTGGCTGGCAAAGAAACTTCGGTAAGCGCAAAAAACAATAGCCAAGCTTAGGGCAAAACTTTGGTCTGGCAAACAAAAGCCCTAAAGGTTATCAATTTTAACCAAAGCTTTATTTTGGCTGAGCATTCTATGTTCACTAACCAAGCATAAAAAACACATTATGAACGTACAATTTCAACTTCAGCCAATTTCAGATAATATTAATATGACTGAAATGTATCTTCAAGAGCTTGAATTAATTATTTTAAATTGCATTGGTTCTCAAAAATTTAAATGGAATAATTTTAAAGACATTAAAAGAAAATCTTCAATTACTGATTCTCATCAAAAAATAAAAACTTTAATCGAAAATTCGCAAGAAGTCAGAGAAAGCATTAGACAATTAAACCGAGAATATTTAAAATTACAACTTTCTATTAAAAATTTAGCCGAATTTAGTAGCGAACTTGAAAATAAAGCCAGAGAAATTGAAACCAAATTAATCAATGAAGATTTTATTCAAACTAATATTCAATCGTCTTTCTTTGAACATAGTGGCCATTTATTACCTTACAAAAATACCATCGAAATAATTGCCAAAACCAATAAAGAACAACCCTTAGAAGTAAACGTAAACGAATTAGAACAAACCGAATTTTTGATTCCAACTTTAACAACATCAAATAGTCGTTTTGAATATAGAATAATTTAATTGATTTTATATTTTTATTTTGTGGTATATGAAATATAAAGTTTGTTTTTTTATTCATGCGAGCAAATAGTCCATTAAAACCACAAAATGTTTTTTTAGTTTTTAGTTTGTTTTTTGGAATTGTTTTTGTTTTTATAGTGCCGCCATTTATGATGATTGATGAGCCAGCACACTTTGTAAGAATCTATGAAATAACAACTGGCAAAATAATAAGCACAAAATACAAAATTACAAATCCTCAAACTAATAAACAAGAGTTAATTGTTGGTAATTATTATCCTCAAGAAATACAAATTTTAGTAAATGATTTTGCAGAGACAAGATTTAATAGTGTTACTCAACAACCTATTATTGGCAAGTTTAAAAAGTTTAGTTCCAAAGAAATTTTAAATCATCTAAATATTCACTTAAATGAAAATGGTCCAAAGTCTTTTCTTCGTCTATTGGGAGCTTCATCCTATTCTCCTATTCCTTATATTCCTCAAATAATAGGAGTTTTTTTAGCTAAAGTTTTAAATTTTCCAGTTTTATCTTTTTTATATATTGCACGCATACTCAATTTAATTACTTGGATTATATTAATTTATAATTCTATTAAAATTACACCTATAAAAAAATGGTTATTTTGTCTTCTTTCATTAACTCCATTGTGTTTGTTTCAGGCTTCTTCTTTATCGGCTGATGGAATGACAAATGGATTATCTTTTTTGTATATTGCCTTAATTTTAAAATATACTCTGGATGAAACAAAGCAATATTTAAGCCCTAGAAACAAGTTATTTTTATTATTAATTGCCATATTATTGTCTTTATCTAAAAGTATTTATTTTGCTTTAATACCTCTAGTTTTACTCATTCCAGCGCATAAGTTTAATTCTTTAAAAACTAAATTAGAAAAATATTATTTTAGTGCAGGCATAATTATAATTAGTTTCATTTTGGCCTACTTTTGGAATTATCTTGTAAAGGATTTAGGTTGGTTTCTAGATCCAAAAATACTTAATACTAAATCACAGATTGATTATATAATAGCTCACCCAATCGGCTTTTTAAACCTTTTATATTTTAGTATATTGTCTGAGTTTTATGTATACTTTTTTTGCAACTTAATACAATTTAATACCAGAATGTTTTTTCATTTGCCAAAGATACTAATTTTTATGAATTTATTATTAATATATTTCGTGGCACTTATAGATATACAAGAAAAACAAATTAAGCGTTTGCAAAAAGTTTTTATGGGAATAATATCAGCAGGAACAATAGTTTTAATATTTTTTGCAATGTTTGTTTATTGTACATTTCCAGATTCTTTGGCTATTAAAGGTGTTCAGGGTCGATATTTTATACCAATATCCCCATTATTGTATTTATTATTACAAAATAATCTTATTTCAATGAGCAAAGAAAATTTTGACAAATACATACCCAATATTATAATTCATTTTGTTTCGCTAATATTGATTGTTTCTTGTGCCAGTATTATTGCGGGGTATTATTCACTATGAGAAAATTATCAATAGTAATACCAGCTTATAATGAAGAAGATGGCATTAACAAAACTATTCAAAATATTCCTAAAAAAATACTACAAGAAAATTATCAACTCGAAATTATTGTGATTGATAATAATTCAATTGATAAAACGGCTCAAGTAGCTTCTTCTTTGGGGGCAATTGTAATTTCAGAAACAAAACAGGGTTATGGATATGCCATTAAAAGAGGCTTTCAAGAGGCCAAAGGCGATATTATAATTGTTCTAGATGCCGACAATCAACATCCTTCCGACAAAATACCAAATCTTATAAATGTATTTGAAAATAATAACTTAGACTTCATGACCACAAATAGATTAAGTGAATTAGCTTTATTTTCTTTTAGTAATGCTATGCCTTTTTTGAATAAACTAGGTAATTTTTGTTTATCTTATTTTATTAAAATATTATACGGTATTAATGTTGAAGATTCACAGTCTGGGATGTGGCTTTTAAAGAAAAATATATTGCCTTTACTTCATTTACAATCTAATGATTTTGCCTTGCCTCAAGAAATTAAAATAGAAGCAATTTATTATAATAATCTTCAATGGAAAGAAGTAGAAATAGGCTGTATACCTCGAAAAACAAATGCTAAAAAATTAGATACGCTCAAAGACGGAGCAAAAAATTTAATTCATTTATTTTTTAAACGATTTAATCGAGACGGTTTGTCTTTAGAATTCTTTAGGCAAATTGAAATGATTACGTTTTTGAAACCAAAATTAAAAAGAAGATAATTTTGTAAATATTAAAAAACAAACTGGCTTTTTATACAAAAAAATAGCAAGCATGTCCAGATCGGCTTTATTCAATTAAGTTTGAGCAAATTAAATAAATAACCTACTAATAAAATACCGCACGAAACTATTCCGACATATATAAATAATAATTTGGGTTTTAATACTCGTCTCAAAATCATGATTTCTGGCAAAGATAAAGCTGTTATAGACATCATTAAAGCTAAAGCTGTTCCAATCGGTAAGCCTTTTTGTACTAGAGCATTTATTATAGGCACACTGCCAGCCGCATTAGCATAAATGGGTACTCCAATTAATACCGCCCAAAAAACCGCAAAAGGATTGTCTTTAGAACAATATTTTAAGATTAATTCTTGTGGTACAAAACCATGAATAAAAGCTCCTATAGCTACACCTAAAATAATCCAAATAAAAATAGATTTAACTAATTCTTTGGTATAAAAAAAAGCATTAATGGCTCTTTGTTTTAAACTAAGTTGTTCCAATGTTTCGGTTTGAGTATTTTTTGTTTTAATTTGCCAAACAAAATCTTCGACATATTTTTCTAAATTTAATTTTCCTAATAAAAAACCAATCGAAATCGCCAGAAAAATACCTACCGCCCAGTACAATAAAGCGATTTTCCAACCAAAACTACTTAGTAATAAAACAAAAGCAATTTCATTTACCATTGGGGCGGCTATTAAATACGAAAAAGTAATTCCTAAAGGTATACCCGCCTGCAAAAAACCAATAAATAAAGGAATTGCTGAACATGAGCAAAAAGGGGTAATTGTCCCAATTATGGAAGCTAAAATATTACCAACTATTGTATGTTTTTTAGAAAGAAATTCTTTTATTTTATCTGCTTGTAAATAAGAACGCAAAAAAGAAACTATAAAAATAATACTAATTAATAAAATAAAAATCTTGCTTGTTTCATAAAAGAAAAAATTTATAGCTTGTTTAATTATTGGATTCATCTTTGATATTCCTTATTATAAGAGCCTTAATTTGTTCTTCAGAAAAACTACCAGTATGCAAAACTTTGTCATTTAAAACAAGTGCTGGGGTTGTTAAAATACCTAATTCTACAATTTGCATAATATCGTTGATATACTCTAATTGTGTATTTTGTTTATGATCGATAAGTATTTTTTGTACTAATTCATAGAGTTTTTTACATTTTGTACAGCCAGTACCTAATACTTTAAATTTATACATTTAATTCTCCTTTTAATGAATTTGCAAACTTAATAATTCTTTTACCTTTTTTAGTTAAGCAATAATCAATAAACTTACCGTCTCGGCATGAGCAAATTAAGTCAGCTCTTTTTAGTTCATCAAGATGATAAGAAATTAGGGTTTGTGCCAAACCAGTATGAGTCATTAAATCACAGACGCAATGCTTATTTTGAGATAAAATCATTAAAATTTCTAATCTCGCTTTTACCGCCAATAAGTTTAATATTTCACTCAAACTATTTAAAGAATCAGATTCTATTATTTTTTCTTGTAAACATTTGCATCTTTTTAATTTGCTTTGGTCTTGTTTGTTTTTTTCTATTGCCAACATTGTTTTTTATTGCTAACATATCAATTATTATACATATCAACTAGAATTTATGTGTTTAAAAATCAAAAAATACTTTTTATTGCTTTGTACTTTTATTTGTTTTAATTTGATTTTGATGGCCAAACCAGCTTTAGCCAATAAAGTTATTGTTTATTATTTTCACAGTTCCCAGAGATGTTCTAATTGTTTAAAAATTGAAAAATGGTCAAAAGAGCTTATCGAAAAAAACTTTCAGGAAGAAATTCAAAATCAAAAAGTAGTTTATAAAGTTTTGAATACTGATGAAAAGCCAAATAAAATTTATCTAAAAAAATACAATTTATATACAAAGTCATTAGTAATTAGCAAAATTAATAATAAAAACCAAGAAACAAATTGGAAAAATCTTGAAAAAATTTGGCTGAATCTCTCTGACGAAAAGGCATTTAAAAATTATATTAATAAAGAAATTGAGAGCTTTTTATAATGAATATAGAAAATATTTTATTAATTTTTAATTGTTTCTGGATGGGTGTTTTAATTTCAATTAGTCCTTGCCCTTTAGCTACTAATATTTCTA
>CANLTT010000069.1 GCA_947494115.1 Candidatus Caenarcanales bacterium | reverse complement strand
AAGGGAAATCCAATCTGTCAAACGGCTTTCAATAGCCAATGGATACTTGGGTTTATTTCCCTTTCTTCCAACTGATATCCAGTTTACCTTAAACCAAATATCTTTCTTTATCATACGAGGGACGCTCAATTCAAATTTTAGGCTGTATCTCTGTTTATTAGTTTTGCTATAAAACAAAAAATTATGAAAACATTAAGAGAAGTGCTAAAATTAAATTTAGGAAATTATACTAGCTTTTTATAAAATTATTTTATATGTCTCTGACTATTGACTCTGGTTTGCCCGTGAGAAATATCTCCAATGCTACGGCTGGTGTAAGCTCATTGCCAGCTAGTCTTGATGATTTGCTCTCGTTTATTCCCTCTGATGACCAAGCTAAAGTTTCCTCAAATAAATCTAAAGACATTAAAGATCTTTTAGAATTGGTTTTTAAAGGTTTTCTGAAAAAAATGATTTTGGCAATTATTTCGGTGAGCTTGTTTACAAAAATATTACCGAAAAACATGGCTTCTAATATTTTTAGCAAAATAATTGCTGGCTTTTTTGGTTATGCTTTGGCTGGAACGGCTTTTGTAAAATTTGAAACTTGGCTTGAAGAAAAAATTAATAATCTTTGCGGCCTAAACAAGCAAGATGGCAATAAAATTCTGGCCGATTTAGCCGCCAAAACCGCTTCAATGAGTATTTTAACCGCCGTTGGTATGGCCAAAAAATGGTTTTTAATTACAGAATCTTTTAGTAAGCGTGCTTATAATAAGGCTTTAAGTTTAATTACAAATATAACCAAACCTTTTGAAGCTCTGGGTCGCAAATTAAAATTAAATGTGCCCAATTTTACAGGCCAAGATTCTAGGAATATTTTAAATACTTTTGATAATTTGGCTATTTGGTTTAAAGATTTTGGTTTAAAGGCCAAGCAAAAGAAAATTTGGTTTTTGCCAACTTTAAGTAAAATTTTAAGTGAATTTAGTCATAAAGGCCTTGGCTGGCCAAACTGGAGAAAAGCCATTTTGCAAAATACAAAACCTCAATTAGCAAAAGACCTTTTATATAAATTTGTAATTTTTGTACCTTTAGGTGTTTTGCTTGAATTTATTTTTTCGCATTTGCATAAACAAGCCGAAAAACAAATCGAAGAAAAAGAAGCGAGCGAATTTTAATATATTTTATTTTTAACTAACATGAATATAAGGTCTTTTAGCGGGATCAATAATTTGTTGTCTTAAAACTTCACGGGTTATCGGGGCGACATCGCCTTCTCCAAAGAATAAATATCTAAATAAATAAGCAATCGGGTTTCCTTCTGTCCAGCCAAAATAAGCATGCGGCAATTTGCCTGTTTGTTCACCAATATAAATTAATAAAGCGGCAATTGCGTTCGGAATAGCGGGACTAGAAGTTCTTAAAATATTATAAGAGCCAACATTTACGCCTCGAACCACCAAAGGGCAATCAAAATCAGAAGCATCGGTTGCTTGAATTTCGATAAATAATAATTGCTCGTCTGGCTTTAAATGGTGCAGTTCACGAGCCTGTTTGTCTTTTTGAGCATATTCTTTCAAAGAGCCATCATCTGGTCGGTGAGCCACAATGCGTATAATTTTATCGTGGTCGCTTTTTAGCATATTGTGAGCGGCTTCATCTAAAATAACTTCAGTTGTGCGCAATTCGGTAGATCTAACCGCACGTGAAATCAGCGAAATAATGACGGTTAGAATAATAAAGAAAGAAGCTATTTTAAGTCCTTCTGGTCTTTCAATGATGTTTACAATGGTTGTATAAACAAAAACAAAAGCCATAATCAAAAAGGGCCAACGTAGCCACTTTTCCCAAACAGACACCGTAACTGCCACCGCCGCCGAGGTCATTAAAACTAAAACACCCGTAGCATATGCACCACCTTGAGCGTCTACATCAGCCTTAAACAAAAGAGTTACCACAAAAGAAATAGCAATAAAAACCAAAACTAATGGTCTAGAAGCTTTTGCCCACTCTGGAGCCATACCATAACGTGGCAAATAGCGAGGTACTAAGTTTAAAAGCCCAGCCATAGCCGAAGCCCCCGCAAAACACAAAATTAAAATAGTGCTTAAATCGTAGGCCGTGCCAAAACCTTCACCTAAATATTTATGAGCCAAATAAGCTAAAGCACGTCCATTAGCTTCTCCTCCAGTTTGAAACTGTTCAGGTGAAATTAAAAAAGTGGTTATAAAACTACTTCCCATCAAGAAAACACTCATAATAATGGCCGCCGAAAGCAAAAGTTTGCGAGTATTTTTTATTCTTTGCTCTACATTTCCCTCTATTTGAGGCATTACCGCTACGCCAGTTTCAAAACCAGATAAACCCAAGGCCAATCGAGGAAATAAAAGCATGGCCGCTCCAAGCATAAGTAAAGGGTTTTGATGTTGAGAATAAAGTAAGTTTTGCCAATTAGCCACCAGTTCAGGATGTTTAAACACTTCAGTTAAACAAACCCCAATTACCACCGAATTTAAGGATAAATAAGCCGTTACCAAAAACACGGCTACGCCCATAGCTTCCTGAAAGCCTTTTAAAAAAATGCCACCTAAAGCTGTTAATAAAAATAAGGTCAAAAGTATTTTGTGATGAGTCCAAGCTGGCATTAAAGGATTTTCAATAATATGAGCTGTCGCATCAGCCGCCGAAAGTGTCATAGTAATAATAAAATCGGTGGCCGCAAAACCAAGTAATATTAAAACTAAAGACTTGCCCTTCCAGCGAGGAAACAGCTTTTCAAGCATAGAAATACTGCCTTGTCCATCAAAACTTTGTTCGGCAACACGGCTATAAACGGGGTAGGCCGCAAAAAGCGTAACTAAAATCAAAATTAAAGTTGCAATCGGAGACAGTGCACCAGCCGCCAAAAAGGCAATACCAGGCTGATAACCTAAAGTCGAAAAATAATCAACCCCTGTCAAACACATAACCTGCCACCAAGCATATTTTTGCTCGCCTTTGCCGTGCGGACCAGTGGGTGTATGTAATTCTTGTAAAAACCATTTACGAAAACCAACCAAAAAGCGAGGATACTTGTTTTTCATTTAGTGGTTTGTATTATATTCTGAAGTTTGTAAATTTTCTTCTTCAGCGTGAGCTAAAGCAATTGAAATATAAACAGTGGTCAGCATTGCAAAAATAAAAGCCTGCAAAATACCAACTCCAAATTCAAAAGCCAAAGCCAAAATCGGCACTATAAAAGGCGAAATTTTAACTAAAGTTGCCAATAAAGCTTCACCCGCAAAAGTATTAGCAAAAAGTCGCAAAGCAAGCGTAAACGGGCGTAAAAGCAAGTCTAGCCATTCAATTAAGCCAGTTGGATTGCTTTTAATCTTTCCATGATGATATTCAAGACCTAAATAAGGTGCCCAATAAGCAAATTTGCCTCCAGCTGAACCAGCCAATAAGTAACAAATCACCGAAACAATAGCCATGCCAGCCGTAATATTTATATCTGAAGAAGGCGAAGAACCTTCCCAAGGATGCCCATTATCAAGACGAGGCCAATGAGCATAAAGCAAACCTAGTTTCCACGGCAATAAACCAAACCAATAACCAATTACCGTAAAACAAAAAATACCGCCAATTAAAGGCAAAAATTTATGCGGTTTCCAACTAATTTGTGATCCAATTTGGCCTTCCCAAAGATCATAAATTGATTCAGCTATAAATTGACTGACACCAATTTTTTGTTTTTCTAAATTACGGGTTGCCAGCCATGAAAGCACAACTATAAAAAGCATAACAGCCCAGCAAGCCAAGAGAGTATCAAGATTGACGGTTAAACCCCAAAGTTTGGCATGAATATGCGGAGCAGAGGCTGACATTAATTGAGCTTTCCTTTCTTTTTGCTTTACTTATTTTTGCATTTGAGCGGCTACTTCTTCGGCAAAGTTGCTTTCATTTTTTTCAATGCCTTCACCTAAATTAAAGCGTATAAAATTCAAAATTTCAGCTTTATTTTCAGCGGCAAATTCTTTAATTTTTTGATTAGGATTTTTAATAAAAAACTGCTCTAGAAGAACCTTTTCCATTAAAGCTTTTTCAACACGACCAGAAACAATTTTATCAATAATTTCTTTGGGTTTACCAGCTAGATCGTCTTTGCCAGCTTCAATTCTTTTTTCGTTTTCAATTAGTTCTTCTGAAATTGCAGTGCGGGTTAAAAATTCAGGAGCTGGTTGTATAGCCGAAATATGCATAGCTATCTCCCGACCAAAACCTTCAGGTCCGCCTTGAACTTTTACCAAGCTTGCAATACGTGAGCCAACTGGATGAGTGTATTGTGCAATGCTTTGATCAGCTGAAGCGGTATAAACCTCAAAACGTCTTAAATCTAATTTTTCGCCAATTTCGGCTGTTTTCAAAGAAATTATGTCGCTTACGGTTTCGCCTTGGGCATTTTTGGCCGCTTTCAAATCATCAAGAGTGTTTATATTTTGATTGAGAGCAATTTCGGTAACTTCGGCCAGCAAATCTTGAAATTTTTGGTTTTTAGCCACAAAGTCGGTTTGACTATTAAGTTCAAGGATAATGCCTTTTTTATGATCGGCTCTTACTTTAGCAATTACGGCACCTTCAGCGGCGACCTTGCCTGTTTTTTTGGCGGCCGAAGCTAAACCTTTTTGTCTTAGAAGTTCAACGGCCTTACTTAAATCGCCGTCTGATTCTTGAAGAGCTTTTTTGCAATCAACAATCCCAGCTCCAGTTCTTTCTCTTAAGTCGCTTAGATCTTTAGTATTTATGCTCATGCTTTTTCCTCTTCTTTTTTATTTTCTTCTTGCTTTACAACACTTGGAGCATTATCTTCAGTGTTTTTTGTGATTATAGGGGCTGGGCGGCGCACAACATTAATTCGGCTTGGATTATTATTGCGACGTGGTCCTTGATTATTGTTTGAAACAGGCGAAACTGAGCCTCTAGTTTGACGATTTTGGCGACCAGCTTCGATATATTCTACCAAGGCTTCCATAACCAATTTAAGCGAGCGTAAAGAGCTAGTATTACAAGGAATAACGGCATCAAAAACTTCAGGTGAAAAATGACAATTAGTGTCTGCAATTGCGATGACGGTTAAGTTTTTGCTCTTTTTTAAAGCTTCTAAAGAGGCATTCAATTCATGCACGGGGTCAATAATAACCATGGCGTGCATAGCACCTTTGATTTTTTTGAGACCACCGAGATTTTTTCTTAATTTTTTAAGCTTTTTCATTAAGAAACTTTTTTCTTTAGCCGAAATGGATTCTAGAAACCCACTTTGCTCCATGCCTTCTAGCTCACGCAAATAATTTATACGATTGCGGGTAACTGGATTAGTTAAAGTACCACCCAGCCAACGGCTAGTAATATTGTGTAAATCATGTTTTTCAGCAAATTCGTGCAAAACAGTGGCAACTGCCCTTTTATTGGTGCCTACAAAAACAATATTTTTATCTTCGCTAACAAGCTTTTGGATTATAGCTCCAGCTTCTTGGAGTTGCTGCCAAGTTAGGTTTAAATCGATGATTTGCATACCGCTTTGAGTAACGCCATAAACAAATTCATCCATCTTTGGACTGCGCTTACTGGTTGGTTGGCCAAAATGCACGCCAGCTTCTAAAAATTCTTTTGCTTTTTCTTGATTTAATTCTTGGATTGCTGTTTCAGACATAAATTTTTTGGTTTATTTAATATTTTGAATTAAGAAGTATATATTACCAAAATTCACTAAAAGATTTTAGATTTTATTTAAAAACATTAATTTATCAAAAAAATTGAGATTAACTAAAAAACAAAAAGCCCCCTATGCAAGCTTATAGAGAGCTTAAGTCAAACTTTAATATGTTTATTATTTACGAACTTTATTTGTTTTTTTGCTACCGTTTGCCTTTTTGCTTGCCACTTTTGCTTTAATTACTTTAGCTAAAACGGCCTTTTTCTTGCTATTAAAATTTGTTGCAGACTTATTAAAAGCCTGAGAAGCAATTTTTTTAATCGAAACATTATTGCCAGCTTTTTGATTATTAGCTTTGCTTTGAGCTTGTTTAATACCAGAAGCTGACTTTTGATTATTAGCTTTGCTTTGGGCTTGCTTAATACCAGAAGCTGACTTTTGATTATTAGCTTTGCTTTGAGCTTGTTTAATACCAGAAACTGCTTTTTGATTATTAACTTTGCTTTGAGCTTGCTTAATACCAGAAACTGCTTTTTGATTATTAGCTTTGCTTTGAGCTTGTTTAATACCAGAAGTCGATTTTTGATTATTAGCCTTGCTTTGAGCTTGTTTAATACCAGAAGTCGATTTTTGATTATTAGCCTTGCTTTGAGCTTGTTTAATACCAGAAGCTGACTTTTGATTATTAGCTTTGCTTTGAGCTTGTTTAATACCAGAAACTGCTTTTTGATTATTAACTTTGCTTTGAGCTTGTTTAATACCAGAAACTGCTTTTTTAGTTTTAGCAGAATTAGTATTTTTCTTTTTGGCCGCAGATTGCTTTTGGGCTGTCTTTTGAACAGCTGAAATTTGATTTTGATTTATTTGGTTTTGCACTTCTAAAGAAATTTGTTTAGCATTTTTATTAGAAGAAGCATTAACTACATAAATTGCATATTTTTTCAGTTCAATAACCGCTTGTTTCAAGTTGTTAATCTCTGAAATTGCTTTCTGAACATTAGAAAGAGCAGAGCCATTACTATTAATAGCTTTTTTCTTTATTCCTTCAGAAAGATCCTTGCTAATTTTGTCAAGGTAATTAGAAATCTGAATTTTGTTTTGATTCTTTATTTGAGTGATTGTCATTGTGTGTCTTTTTTCTCCGTTCTCCTTTTAAAATTGCTATACCCTTTAATGAGCGATTTCGCAAAAGATAGGTTAAATGCCCGACCGAAAAAAAAACTCACCAGAAGAAGTAAAAAAAGCGTTTTTGGCTTATGAGGCGGCTTTAAGCCCAATTACCATGGCTATTGCTTTGGCTTTTTTAGGAAATTTTTTAGATAAACATTTTATTTTTTTTCAAGAAAAAGCAGTCCTAGTTGGGGCGATTTTAGGTTTGATTTTAGGTTTTATACGTCTTCTGAAAATTATCAAAAAACTTTAATTTGTAATATTTTTTTGGCTAGCTTAAATTGGCGCAAATCAGCTTTGCATTAGACATTTCACGCATAGCATAATAAGGGCTCTCTGTACCTAAACCCGATTGATTATGGCCGCTTATGGGCATTTCGTCTGTCCTAAAAGCAGAACTGTCATTTATTAAAACTGTTCCGGTATTTAAGCGCGCCGAAACAGAAAAAGCTAAATCTAAATCTTGCGTAAAAATAGCCGAACTTAAACCATATGAAGTGTCATTGGCTTGTTCAATAGCCGTATCCAAATTGCTATAAGACATTAAACTAACCACTGGGCCAAAAGCTTCAGAGCAAACAATATTCATTTTGGGCTTTACATCACGCAAAACAGTTGGGGCATAACAATTATTTTCTAAAATTTGTCCGCCTGTTAAAAGCTTAGCTCCTTCTGAAACCGCTTCTTCAACCCATAAATTAATTCTTTTAGTAGCCGAATCTTTAATAAGTGGTCCGAGATCGGTGTCTTCATCAAGTGGATTACCAATTATTAAACCGCCAACGGCTTCTAAAAAGTTCTCAGTGAAGTCTGAAAGCACTTTGTCATGTACATAAATTCTTTGTACCGAAATGCAACTTTGCCCCGAAAAACCAAAACAACCTCTAATACAGGCTGGAAGAGCTTTATTTAAATTGGCATCTTTGTGAATAATAACCGGAGAATTGCCACCAAGCTCTAAAATAGTGCGTGTACCTGGATGCGCCAAAGAACGCAAATGCCAACCAATATTTGAACTTCCTGTAAAATTAATTGCTTTAATACGATAATCTTGAGTTAATCTTTCGGTTTGCTGATTGGTGCAATTTAAAATACAAAGTCCCTGCGGCGGCAAACCAGCTTTTAGCAAAATTTTCGCAAAGTTATAAGCCGTCAAAGGAGCCGAAGGAGAAGGCTTTAGCAAAACCGAATTTCCTCCCGCAAGCGCAGGGGCAACTTTATGAGCAACCGTACTGAGCGGAAAATTAAAAGGTGTAATCGCTAAAATTGCTCCTAGCGGACTATACGATAAAGTGGCTAAACGTTTAGAATTGCTGGCTTGGCGGTTTAAAGGAATAGTTGCTCCCGTTAAGCGCAAGGCTTCTTCGGCTGAAAGTTTTAAAATATCTGCTGTGCGTTTAACCTCTTGACGAGCCTGCTTAATTGGTTTTCCGACTTCTAAACAAATCAATTTAGACAAATCTTCACTATTTTCTAAAACAAGTTGCCCAGCTTTTTCTAAAATTTGTGAACGCTCTAGAGGCGACAAAGCGGCCATTAAATCGAAGCCTTCGGTTATTCTTTGCAAAGTTATTTCGATTTGATCTGGCGTTGGAATTTGATAACTACCAATTACAGAGCCGTCAAAAGGAAATAAAACCTCATTCCATTTATTAGAATCTGCGGGCAAGCCACCCAATAATAAAGGTGCTTTATATTCAATTAAAGAATCTGAGTGTAAGTTTTCTTCAATTTGATCAGCGGTAAAAGTCATTTTGAAATTTTATTTAAACTTTTATCAATATACCCTTTTTAGGTTAGAAACTAAGCTATTTATGGGCAAAAAAAGTTATGCGGACAAGTGGTTTGCTTTCTTAAATAAATTAAATAAAATGCAAAATCAAAATATCGAAATTGAACAGCTAAAAAAGTTTTCGGGGCATTTTCAAGATTTGGTAAATGAAATAGAAAACTTAATTACAACCGAAAAGGTTAATTCTAGTAAAACCGATGAACTTGTGCATTTAACCAATAATTTACAAAAGTTTTTCCGTGAAAGTTTTCAAGAAATTCAAAAAGCCAAAATTCAAGAATTAATAAAAAAATTAAAAAACAATTTAAACAAAGACCAAGGCATTAATACCGAAGAATTAACCTTACTCCGTGAAGTCATGATAGGCGAAGCAGATAATTATATTACAAACGAAAATGGCAAACAAGCTTGGATTCAAAAATTAAAAGAATATAGCTCTCTAATTGGAGAATTAAGTCAAGAAGCTTTATCTGGAAATTATTTATTTAAAATGACAGGCAAATCAGTTACCGCTTGTAGACTTGCCCAAGATTTAAATTTTTATTTTCAACAAGCCGAGCGTGTACAAAACTTTAATCAATCCGTGAATAATGGAATTGACAATTTAGAAACCAAATTTTTGATTGACAGCTTGCAATATAAACTTACAAGCAAAGAATGACCATATCTCAATTAGCCATATTTTTTGAAGGGAAGTTGATAATTAAGCTCGCAAGCTGATACGATGAACTAAGTCATTAATTGATACAGTTCTTTAAATATACTCTGATCGACAGAGTCCAACGAGTATAAGGGAAGAAAGAAATTGTGGAAGAAAAAGGTCAACTTCTAAGTCAGCTCATTACCGAAAGTACCCACCCAAAGCTTGCTTTTAGCTTAACTTAACGCCATTGCTTTTACAGGGGGTTGGGGTGAGGCTGTATTATTTTGCAAGAGGTTTATTAGATATTCTCAAAAATTGCTCTTCCTAACCTTAACATCGTAGCCCCAGCCTTAATTGCACAAGAATAATCCTCAGACATTCCCATTGAAAGTTCCGAAAGAAAAATATTAGGAATTTTTAAAGTATTTATTTTTTGTTTTAATTCAAAAAGTTCAGAAAATAATTCAAAAGCCAATTGAGTATTTTGGGGCAAAATCGTCATTAAACCAACTATTTGTATATTTTTAAAGTTGGCGATTTGTTTTAATATTTCAAAAAATTCGGCATTTGGCTCAAAACCACTTTTAGACGGATCAAAAGCCAATTTAATTTGTAAAAAGAGTTTTGGTTTTTTATTGATTTCTTGGGCTTTTTCTTGAATTTTAGATAATAATTCAAAAGTATCAACCGAATGAATATAATCAAAAATTTCGAGAGCGGTTTTTATTTTGTTTTTTTGTAAATGCCCAGTTAAATGCCAAACTATATTTGATAAATTACTTAAAGCGATCTTTTTTTGTTTGGCCTCTTGAACACGGCTTTCACCAAAATGCCTAAAACCAAGCGCATAAACTTTTTGCATACTTTCAAGAGAAGCATATTTACTAACTGCAATTATTTTTATTTCTGGAGGAATTTTTTCTTTTAAAATTTGAATATATTGCATTGGCCACGCAGATTGATTAAAAGCGGTTAAATATATTTTAAAATATTCTGCAACCAACCTTTTTGGTCTTTGGCATTTTCGGGCTGAGTGCGACTGATTTCAGCTAAACATTGTAATTGTTCTAAAAACTCTAATTTTAAATTATCAATTTCGTTTTGAATTTTTTCTTCGACTTTTCTAAAGTTTTCATTTAATTCTTGGCCAAATTCTGGAGCTGGCTTGAAGAATAATTCGCTTGGTTTTTCTTTTTTTTGTCTTAAAGCTTTTTCGGCTAAAACCAAAATCGTTTTATTGATCGAATTGCCTGAATATTCGGCGAAAGCTTCTAATTCTTTTAAAAGTTCAATTTCAGACGGGCTTTCAAAAGAAATCAAATAAGATTTAGT
>CANLTT010000068.1 GCA_947494115.1 Candidatus Caenarcanales bacterium | reverse complement strand
AATACATAGAGATTTTCTATAATCGGGAAAGAAAGCATTCAACCTTGAATTATCTGTCCCCTCTTCAATTCGAGGAGCTTTACAATATCTCTAAAAAGTTTGTCTCCTAAATCGGATCAACTTCAATTCTGGATCTCTCTAATGCGGGTTTGCTATAGATGTTTCCCTTAAGGCCTCTTGTATTCCATTCCACTTTTCTCGCTTTGGCCTTTGTGTGATGTTTAAACAAATAAGTCCAGTTTTTTCAACTTGCATAAAAAATAAAAACCCCAAATATTATTATCAAACTATTAAATTAAGATTATTTACATATTACTCTTGGACTAATGTTTCAGTCAAGATACGTTTTTCCAAACTCAGTATCAAAAATAAAAAAGCACACCAAAACCCACACAAATCTAAGAAAACTTAATTATTACTAAAAAATTACGACCGATCTGCAAAAACTCTAGTCTCGAAAAAGAAAATTAAAAAAATTTTGTAATTTCTTAAAAAAAATTTGTTATTTTTGCACAATTTAGTCTAAAATCAGCAATCTATGGTTATTTCATCAAATGATTTACGTCCTGGCGTAACAATTAGAGTGGATCACGACATAGTAACGGTCGTTGAGTTTTTGCACGTAAAACCTGGCAAAGGTGCCGCTTTTGTCCGAACTAAGCTTAAAAGTTTAAAAACTGGCAGTAGTATAGAAAAAACTTTTAGAGCTGGAGAAAGGCTCGAAGAAGCCATTATAGAGAAAAAAGAAATGCAATATCTTTATAAGGCCGCCGATAATTTTGCCCTCATGGACAATCAATCTTATGAGCAAATTGAGGTCTCAGCCGCTCAGATTGGGGTTAAAGCCAAATATTTAAAAGAAGAAATGAATGTTTTGGTGATTTATTGCGATGGCCAAATTTTAGGTATTGAAGTTCCTAATTTTGTGGAATTAAAAATCAGTGAAACCGCTCCAGGAGTTAAAGGTGATACTGCGGCCAGCAATAATAAACCAGCCACCCTTGAAACTGGTGCTGTAATCAGCGTTCCATTTTTTGTGAATGCTGGCGATGTGGTGAGAGTAGATACGCGTAACGATACCTATATGGATAGAGTTTAAAATGCTAACCTACGAACAAATTCTTGAATTAATTGATAAATTGGTAGAAACTCCTTTGACTGAGATTAGTCTGAGCCAAGGGGAATTTTCGGTGTCCTTAAAAAAAGGAAGCCTTCAATCAGCAGAAGCAAATATTAATACTTCTTTGACGGGTGTCAATTATACTCTGCAAGATATACCGCAAATGCAATCTCAAGGTGTTCAGTCAGCAACTGCCCCCGAACCGCAAAGCAATTTAACCGAAATACTTTCGCCGATGGTTGGAACTTTTTATTCAGCTCCTTCGCCAGATTCAGCCGTTTTTGCAGAAGTTGGACAGCAAATTAAAACAGGAGACGTGCTTTGCATAATTGAAGCCATGAAAATGATGAATGAGTTTCCTTCTGAGATGAACGGAATTGTAGCTGAAGTCTGTGTACAAAATGCTCAAACTATCGAATATGGGCAAGTACTTTTTAGAATTAAAACAAATTAACAAGAAAAAACTTTCTTATTTAAGCTAAACTGGCATTAGTTTATCGGGCTTTTGAGAATGCAAGTATTTTTTATTATTTTAATTGCGCTTGTTTTTATTTTTCTTTGGAAAAGCATAAAAGTTGTAAGCGAACAACAAGTAATTTTGATTGAACGTTTAGGCAAATATTATACAACCCTCACCAGCGGCCTAAACTTTGTTTTGCCAATTCTTGACCAGCCTAGAGGAGTGCCTTGGAGAGATATAGACGGAAGATATCGCTTTAATTATACAATTGATTTGCGTGAAACTGTTTTTGATTTCCCGAGCCAGCGAGTGATTACAAGAGATAATGTTGTTTTAGAAATTAATGCCATTATTTATTTTCAGGTTGTAGACCCCGTTAAAGCTGTTTATGAAATTGCTAATTTGCCCGAAGCAATCGAAAAACTGACCCAAACAAGCTTGCGTAATGTAATTGGAGATCTTGATCTTGACAGTACTTTTACCAGTAGAGACCATATAAATTCGCAATTGCGGGTGGTTTTGGATGATGCTTCCAATAAATGGGGTGTCAAAGTTAATCGTGTTGAAATTCAAGACATTATTCCACCGCAAGATATTAGAAATGCCATGGAAAAACAAATGCGTGCTGAACGTGATAAAAGAGCCGCTTTGCTTGATGCTGAAGCCATACAAAGAAGTTCAGTTATGAAAGCCGAAGGTATGCGTGATTCAGAAGTCGCTCGTGCTCAGGGTGAAAGACAATCTCGTATTCTCGAAGCCCAAGGTTTAGCCGAAGCCCGCTTAACTTTAGCTAAGTCCGAAGCTGATTCGATCAATTTGCTTTCTTCAGCCGCTGGCTCGCCAGAACAAGGCTTGAACTATTTAATTGCGGTTAGATATATTGAGGCTTTTACCAAACTCTCGCAAGGGCAAGCTAATACTGTATTTTTACCATATGAATCTAGTGCTTTACTTGGCTCTTTGGGTGGCATTAGAGAAATTCTAAAAAACAAAGTTAAAGCAGTTCAATCATCAAATCCTGAAGAACAAAAACCTAATAATAATTCAAAAGAAAAATGGAATTAAACCATGCAATTTTGCTTCTTGCTTGCCCAGACACTTTAGGCGTGGTGGCTCGAATTTCGCATTTTATTTTTGAAAGACGAGGCAATATTGTTAATCTAGACCAGCACGTAGACCCCGAAGAGAAAATGTTTTTTATGCGGGTTGAATGGTCTTTAGAAAACTTTTCAATACCATTAAGCGATTTAGAAGAAGCTTTTGCGCCTTTAGCCAAAGAATTTAAGGCCGATTGGAAAATTGAATTGCTTGGCGTAAAAAAGCCCAAAATTGCAATTTTTGTTTCTAAATATTCGCACTGCTTGCTTGATTTGCTTTGGCGCATTGAAACTAAAGAAATAAATTGTGAAGTTCCTTTAATAATTTCTAATCACCCAGATTTGGCTCATATAGCCAGTCAGCACAATATTGCTTTTGAGGTTTTGCCCATAAACAAAGAAAACAAGCCAGAGCAAGAAAAAAAACAAATTGCCTTATTGCAAGAATACAAAATTGATTTAGCGGTTTTGGCTCGTTATATGCAGATTTTGAGCGAAAGTTTTGTGGAAGAATTTAAATACAAAATTATAAATATTCACCATTCTTTTTTGCCAGCCTTTATCGGAAGCAACCCTTACAAACAGGCTAAAGACCGTGGCGTTAAAATTATCGGTGCGACAAGCCACTATGCGACCGCCGACCTTGATGAAGGCCCAATTATTCACCAAGACATAACCCGCATCAGCCACCGTGATTCCTTGAATGATTTGGTTTGCAAAGGCCGTGATTTGGAGCGTATTGTTTTGTCTAAGGCTGTTAGAATGCACCTAGAGAACCGCATTTTAATTTATGGACACAAAACTATTATCTTTGAAGCTTAAGCTAAAATTATTTTATGCGCCGTCGAGAATTTTTATTTTGGCTTTCGGCTTTTTACTTAAATTTGCCAGTTTGGGCTAAAGACGGGCAATTTGCTTGGCTAGATTTAGCCCAAACTAATAAATTTTACGGAGAAAATGCCTTTGGTCGCATTGGTTCTTTGGCTAAGCTGATTACGGCAACCGCTCTTTTGCAAACCAAAGCTATTTCTAGTGAACAAATTTTTGAATGTCGGCAAACTTATAAAAACTATAATTGCCAAATCGCTCACGGCAAAATCAATTTAGAGCAAGCGATTGGTTTTTCTTGTAATGTTTATTTTGCGCAAGCCGTTTGCAAATTGTCTTTTGAAGGTTTGGCCACAAGTTTTCAGCAATTTACAAAGCAAAGCTTAAAATTTTCAGGCGGCCAAATTCAGGATTATGCCTTAGGTTTGCATAAAAATTTAAGCTTAAATAGTTCACAAATTTTGCAAATGTTCGCTATGATCGCCCGAAGTAATAATTATTTAGTTTTAAAACAAGGTCTCAAACTCGCAGTCAGACAAGGCACCGCCAAAAATCTTGATCGTGCAAATATTTTGGATATTTCTGCTAAAACTGGGACTATTACTGAAGCCAAAGATGGCCCGCATTTTGAATCTTGGGTGGCTGGTTATTTTCCATCTGAAAACCCCAAATATTGTTTTTGTCTTAAAGCTAAAAATGGTACAAGTCAAGAATCAGCTATTCCACTCGCTCACCATGAGTTATTTAGCCGAAAATGGTTTTAAAATTTTTATTAATACTTTTATTGTTTTGCTCGCTTAAAGCCGATAGCCGTGATATTTTAGTGCATATTTTTAGTACACAAGAAAAACTAAAAACGGTTTTTATTCAGGGTTCTTTTAGTTTTGAAGCTCCTTTTAAGCGCAGAGCCAATAATATTATTTATAAAGTAAATTGTAAAAACAAACAAATTTTTTTTAGTGGTTTGCCTTTTAAATCTTCGCTTTTTGTCTTGAAAGGCGGCTATATAAAAATTAGGCTTATAAATAATTTAGAACGAATTTATACTGGAACAGTTTTTATTAAAGCCAAGCCAGACTGCGAGCTTGTTTTGCAAAATTCAATTGATGAAAAAACTTATATTATTAGTGTTGTTGGTAATGAAATGCCCACAAATTGGCCACTCGAAGCCTTAAAAGCACAATCGGTTTTAGCGCAAACACGGCTTTTAAATTCCGCCAAACAGCCAGTTTTACCAGACTCAACCAATGAACAATCTTATAAAGGCTTGCTTGCAAATAGTTCAAAAGTGCAAAAGGCTGTTCAAGAGACTTGGCGGCAAGTTTTGTATTATAAAAATAAACCAATTAAAGTTTTTTACCATTCTACCTGCGGCGGTCAAACAAGTTCTGGCAATTATTTAAAAGAAAATTATGCTTATTTAAGCTCTGTAAAATGCTCTTATTGCGGCAGTTCGCCTTTTGCCAAAAACAAAGCAGTTTATATTCCAGCCTTGCAAATTGTTCAAACCGATAAAGCTGGCCGCCCAATCAGCGTAAAGTTTCAGAACAAATTGATGAGCGGTTATGAGTTTTGGCTTAAAGCTGGCCAAGAATGGGGCTGGGGCAAAATACCAGGCACTTATTATTGGGCTAATGGCAATTTTATCTATTCTAGAGGGGCTGGCCACGGTGTGGGTTTATGCCAGTGGGGAGCAAAAGGTTTAGCCGACAAAGGCCAAAAATATTCTCAAATTTTAAATTATTATTTTCCAGAAGCCAAAATTAAAACTTTATAGTTCTAGTAAATTCAAAATTTATGCTAACATTCAATTTTATCAGTTTGGAGAGATGGCTGAGTGGCTGAAAGCGGCGGTTTGCTAAACCGTTATACCTTCTTTTAGGTATCGAGGGTTCGAATCCCTCTCTCTCCGAGTTTTAAACTAACGAATTTATTCAAACACTTTCAAAGAACAGTCAATTCTTTTAACCTGAGCCATTTCTGAAATTTGTTGAAGAGCTTTTTGAAAAGTATTTTCTTTTACTTGATGTGTCAGCATAACTAAAGTTGCTTCACCAATTTCTTCAAGCGGTTTTTCTTCTTGATGAGTTTTTTGGGCAATTGATTCAAGACTAATTTCATTTTGGGCTAAAATGCCGCCTAAATCACGGATAACGCCAATTTGGTCTTTGACAGTTAAACGCAAATAAAAACGTGATTCACCGTCTTGGCTAAAAACCAGAGGCTTAGCTTCATATGGCATTAAATTATATAAAGTTTCTTGACGCATAACCGCCAAAGCATCGCCTAATAAAGCACTACTGGTTGGTTTTGGGCCAGCGCCAGGGCCTACCAATAATAATTCCTGAATTAAATTACCCCGAACTTGAATAGCATTTAAAACACCATCAATTTGCGCCAAAGGCTGACTGAGAGGAATTAAACAAGGATGAACACTGATTGCGATTTTATTATCTTCAAAGCGGTGCGCAATTCCTAAAAGTTTAATTGAAAAATCTAATTCCTTTGCAAAAGAAAAATCAGCCGCAGAAATGCTTCTAATGCCACAACATTGCACTTTTTCAGGCGAAATATAGGTTCTAAAAGCCAAAGAAGCTAAAATGGAGATTTTATATTTCGCATCAATGCCATCAACATCATTAGTTGGGTCTGGTTCGGCATAACCTTTGTCTTGGGCTTTTTTGAGAGCTGAAGCAAAATCTTGACCTTTTTTCATTTTGGTTAAAATATAATTGGTAGTTCCGTTTAAAATGCCGACTACCGAAGAAATACGATTCGCTTTTAAACTATCCAGCAAAGTATTTATAATTGGAATACCGCCACCAACCGTCGCATCAAGCCTAACTTGTACTTTGTTTTGGCTGGCAATTTCAAAAATTTTGAGTCCATGTTTGGCAATTAGTTCTTTGTTGGCCGTAACTAAATGTTTTTTATTTTGCAAGCCTTTTAAAATATATTCAAGTGCTGGCTGTTCAATGCCCATTAATTCAATAATCAAATCAATTTCGGGGTCTTCTAAAATGTCATTTGGATTGTCGGTTAAATATTCGCTTGGAATGGCACGTTTTTTATTTTTGTCTTTAATTAAAACTTTTTTGAGCTTTAGTTCGGGTAATTTGTTTGAAAGTAATAAAGAAGCCACTTCAGAGCCAATAGTGCCACAGCCTAAAATACCAATTGTAAAAAGTTTTTGCATGAAAATTTATAAATTAATTTCGGCTAATTATAAATTAATTTTTTAGAATATATTGCCAATCAAATAACCCGAAGAGATTGTTTTGTAAAAATATAAAATGTGAGAACATCATTGCATACGAATTTTTTATTTTGATGAACAATAATGTTTGGGGATTTGATCTTGGTAAGGCATCATTAGGAGTTTGTGTAAGAAGCGAAGCTGAAATTAATTTTTTGCAATCTTATAGTTTTGATGCTGAATATGCCGACATAAATAAATGGAAATTAGCACGCAAATCAGCTTTTAGAACAAGAGAATCGAGAGAAAGGCGAAAAAATTGGCTAATTGAAATTTGGAAAGAATTAAATTGGCAAATTCCAAATATACAAAAAACTAATTTTTTACAAGGACTCAGAGCCAGAATTGAAATAATAGAAGGAAAAATACAATCAACAGACCAACTTTTTTATGCTCTCTGGGATTTGTTACAAAGTAGAGGTTATGATAATCAAGTGCCTTGGAAAAGCAGATTAGAGAATGCAAACGTAACTGATGACGAAAAAGAAAACGATGCCAAAGCCAATGAATACAAAAAGCAAGTTAAAGATTTGGGTTTGTCAAATACGGCTCTGCCTTGCCATTTTGAAGCAAAAAAAGCTGGCATTTATGATATTGAGGGAATAAATAAGCCACAAAAATTTAAAGGAAATGTTTATCCGAGACAGGAAATTATTAAAGAAGCAATTTGTATTTTAGAAAAAGCCTCTGAAAAGTTTTGCGAGTTGAAAGAACAAATTGATTATATATTATGGGGAACTGATAGAAAACCTTATAATGGGCTTGCAGAGAACAAACAAGCTTATACTAGTAAATATCAGGCAGAAGGTATTTTAGGGCAGAAATTACCTAAATTTGATAATAGAATTATTGGAAAATGCCGTTTATTTGGACGCTTAAATGTTTGTAAATCATCAAATTCAATTATCAAAAAAACAAATTTACTATTGAGACTTAAAAATTTATTGGCACAAGTTTCTAAAAAAACAAAACAAAATTGCGTGAATCTGGAAAATTTAAATAATTTTTATGAATATTGTTTGGCTCAAAAGCAAAAAAAAGATAATACTATAAAAATTGACGATCTTCATACAATTACTATTAATGAGCAAATTACTTTTTTAAAAAAACTTGGCTTTAAAATAGAAAAAACTAAAGATAAAAAAAGTGACGAATATTTTATAAAAACACCAATTGGAAATGAAAATTTTTATATTGAAGAAATTAAATTTAAAGATGGTAGAGCTAGTTTAAGCCGATTCGGAGCCGAATTAATTTTAGAAATACTTTTAAGTGGTTTGTCTCCAAATGAGTATTTAAAAAATAATATTAATAAACAAACTTTCAGAGAAAAATTTAAAGTAACCAATAATATAAAAACTGGCATTACCGAAGAAGAGCTTGTAAAAGCCATAATTAAACTTGGCGACAATTGGGAAAATATTAGTATTAGAGACGATAGAGAAGAAATTAAACAATTAAATAATATAAAACAAAAACTGATTGATAAACTGATTGGAAGCATAACTAGCTATGTTGTTCAAAATAGACTTCAGCATTTTTATAATATAGTTAAGTATTTAGATCAGAAATTTGGTAAACCCGAAAAAGTTATTTTAGAATTTGTGAGAGATGCTGATTCTTCATTTTTGCCTTCTAAAAAGACCAAAGAATGGGATAAACAAATTAAACAAAATAAAAAAGCGAATGAGGTGATTCTGGCAAAATTACAAAAAGAAAATATTCCAATTACTTTTAAAACTATTACGGCTTGCAAATTATTAGAACAGCAAAATGAAACTTGTTTATATACTGGTCAAACCCTGACAATGAACGATATTAAAGCCGAAAACTTTGAAATTGATCATATAATTCCTAGAAGCCGTTCTCATTGTGATTCTATTTTTAATTTGGTTATTTGTACTGTACAAGCTAATAAAGATAAAGCAAAAAGAACTCCTCATCAGTATTTAAATTGTATTAATCAATGGGAAGATTTTATTGAAAGAATAAATAATAATCAAAAAATAAAAGGCAAGAAAAAAGATTTATTACTTTCTGCAAATGAAGCTGGTTATGATTTAATTGAAAACTGGAATGGTTTATGTGAAACTGCCCATATTTCTAAGTTAGCCCAAAAAATATTAGCTATTCATTTTGGTTGGGAATTACATTTTGAAACAAATGAAGAAACAAATAAAACCACCAGAAAAATAATTGCTACCAAAGGGCAAACCACTGCTCAAATGAGGAATTGGTATGGCTTAAACAGATTACTTCATTCTATTAGCAAAGACGAATATGAAAAACTAAGCGAAAAAGAACAAAAGGATTATCAACAAAAAAACCGTAGTAATGATAAACACCATGCTTTAGATGCCTTTTGTATAACTTTTGAAGGTATTAAAGATATTCCAATAGAAGAAAAAAATAGATCGTATAAAGAAAATTATCCACAAGAAAAATTAATACCGATAATCGAAGAAAAATTAGCTAAATTAATTCCTTTAAAATTAAAAAACAATAGTGCTGATTTTATGCCAGATGATACTATTTATGGCTTAAAACCAGCTCTTAAAGACAATACAAACAAAAAAGATAATATACAAAAATATGATGTAGTAAAAAGAATTGAATTGAAAAAACTTATTTTTACAGAAGAAAAGAAAAACAATATTAATGATAAAAAAACTAAACAAAGAAAAGAAGAGAACATAGATTTAGGGCTTTTAAAGATAGAAGAACAAGCAAAACAAAAAGAAGATTTTATTCAAAAGCAAATTAATAAATTAAAATTAGATGATGTCAAAAAGAAAATCAAAAAAATTCATGATATTAATATTCAAAATACTTTATTAAATATTATTGAAATTAGTGGATTAGAAAGCTTTATAAGATTATTAAATGAAGATAAAATTTTATACACAAGATTTCAAACGCCAGTAAAAAAAGTTTATATAAAAGTATCAGAAGATAAAGAAAGCAAAATACGAATTGATAAAAAGAAAAAAGAAAGAATTTGTATTGGTGAATATTCTGATTATTCGCAAAATCCAAATACTAAGTTGGAAAATGTGCAATTAAAAAGAACCAAAGCCCATAAAGGACAGATTCTTTATTTTGATGAAAAAAATATTCCCCGAGTTCGTCCATTATATGGTTATGAAAGTAAAAAAGAAGTAATAGAAGAATTAAAAGGTCAGAATTATAAACTTTATACTAAAGATATTTTTCAGACTGGTTGTTATGTTTTTATACCAGAGCCTTTTATGGGCGGTACTAAAGAATATGAACATGGCATTTATAAACTTAGGACTATTATTTCTAAAGGAGACACAAAACTTGAATCTATGAATGGGGAAGAACTACTTACTTCGGTGAAAAATTTAATTAATGCCAAATTTGAGAAATTGAGAATTAAAAATTACAAATTAAAACAGAAAGGAGCTTCAAATGAATAAAGAATTAATAAATTCACAAGTTGATAGACAAAATATATTAAATAACTCTGTCGCAATGAATGCAATTAGAGAATATATTGGTTTAGCTGGAATGCTATTTGAAGGTGAATATAAATTTACTAAAGCAATGCTTTCAAAATTTTATGAAATTGATTTTAGAACAATTGAAAGGTATTTGGAGAGTCATGCTGATGAGTTAAAAAATAATGGATATGAGCTTCTAAAGGGTGAAAGACTAAAGGAATTTAAAAAGCTCTTTGGTTATATAATTAAAAATCAAACTAAAGATGATCCCGACATTAATGTCCCTATCAAAAGTAATAAGCTAGGCGTATTCAGCTTTAGAGCCTTCTTAAACTTAGGAATGTTGCTTTCAGAGAGCGAAAAAGCTAAAGATTTAAGAAGTAAAATCCTTGATATTGTCTTGGACAGCATTTATCAAACGGCTGGTGGCTCAA
>CANLTT010000067.1 GCA_947494115.1 Candidatus Caenarcanales bacterium | reverse complement strand
TAATTGCTTCTTCTTTAAATTCTTTTTCGTATTTAGACATAAATTGAACTCCTTTTAATTATTGACTTGTTCTTCGTTCAATTTGTCCCCTTTTTCGGATCAACTTCAGTCTTAATGCACAATGGGCACCCATGGCAACTTACGGAAATGAACATTTAATTTTGGGTGGCTTATATTCAATACGTGGCTACCGTGAGGCTGTTGTGAGCGGGGAGCAAGGCTTTTTAAACCGAAACGAATTTCAATTTGCTCTTCCAGGGAGTAAAAACAAGGTTGTACAATTTACGCAAAAACATATTCAGCCTTATATTTTCTTCGATCAAGGTTTGGCAAAAGCATCTTATGATAATCGAAGTGATTATTTAGCCTCTCTAGGAGCTGGGACTCGCTTAAATTTTAAATTGGCTAATTTTGAGACAACCTTTGGCTTTCCATTAACACAAGGTGCAGGCGGAAGATGGCATTTCAATATTCGTTTAAAGGCTTTTTAATTGACAAATTTCGAATTTACTTAAAAACTTTAATCTGCTACGATTGATATGTTCCCAAACAGGATGTGAAATTGGCCAGCGAAAAAATTGCTTATCATGATATGCCAGATCCTGAATTAGTTGTTCAGTGTCAGCTTGGTGAACGTCAGGCACTAGAAGTTTTAGTCAAACGTTATCAAAAAACCGTTTTTGCTATGCTTTATCAACTTGCCCCAGATTGGCACGATATTGCAGACTTGGCACAAGAAGTTTTTATCCGAGTTTATAGACATATTGCAAGCTTAAGAAATCCTAAAACTTTTAGGGCTTGGCTCAATCAAATTACTATAAATCTTTTTTATGATGAATTGCGTAAAAGGCCACGAAAAATATCCACAATCTCTCTTGATCGCACTGGTGATGATGATGAACAAATTAGAGAATTCCCAGATTTAAGTCAAGGCCCAGATGAAATTGTTTTGAACCAAGAATTGGCGGTTTTTATACGTCAAGCTATGAATGAATTGCCGGAACAGTTTCGAACGGTTATCGTCTTAAGAGAATTGCAAGGGCTAAGTTATGAAGAAATTGCTGAATCTCTAGGTTGTGAGCTAGGAACAGTAAAATCCAGAATAGCAAGGGCAAGAGCAAGATTGCAGGTTATGTTAAAAAATTATGTCGAAAAACTTCCTAAAAACCAAAATAAAGTTGTCGGAAATTTTAAATCAGCTCTCTCTATTTAAGGAAATTTATTAATGAAAATTCAAGACCTCCAAAAAATCTCAGAATATTTTGACGAAGAAGCGATTGAGCCTCAAGAAATTATTGAATTGCTTGATTCTGACCCTGATTGCAAAAAGCTTTATGGCAATTTTCAGATTATTTCGGCCTTTATCAAAAAAGACAGTCAGCAATTTATTAATTCACAAGAAATCGAAATTGATAATTTTTGGCCTAAGCTCGAAAACCGCCTCTCAGACGAAGAAAAAAACTTAAATGAATTATTGGCTTCCGCCTTTGTTTTGCCGCCAGCCCTCGAAGAAATTGATTTGTGGAATTCGCTTGAAAATAAAATTAATTCTCTTCCCGAAGAACAAATGCCAGCCCAAGATAATTCTCCGACCTATTCTTTTAAGGCGCAAAATTGGGAAGTCTTATTGCATGAGAGTTTTCAATTGCCCACAGAATTAGAAGAAAATGACATTTGGCCTCAAATTTCTCAAAAACTAGATTCTATATATCATACAGCGCTGTTTTCGGAGAATTTACCCGAAAGTTTAAGCTCTAAAGAAAGATTTTTCTTAGGTTTATCTGAATATTTTGATGGAGAGGTTTCGGCCGCTAAAGCCAAAATTATTAATGATCATTTGATTGAATGTTCCGGCTGTAGAGGTTATTATTTAAACTTAGTTAAGCTGAAAAATGTTTTAAAACAAAGTTTTGTGCTACCAGAAAATTTAGGTTTGTCTGAAGACGAGTTTTGGCTTAATTTTGAAAATAATCTTTTCCCACAAAATACACCACAAAAAAAACTAGTTTAAAATGAAAAAAATAATATTATTGATTCTTTCGGTTTTTCTGTTTTCAAATACGGTTTATAGCGACGAAGCAAAAGTTGGCTTAATTGATGAAACCCGCATTTTAACTGAATATGAAGATTCTAAAAAAGCACAAGAACAAATTGCCAAACTCAGAGAAAATATACAAAATTTATTAACCGAATTAAGTGCTGAACTTGAAAAAACAAATAATAATAAAACTTTAAGTCAAGCTCAAAAAGACGCAAAACAAAAAGAAGCCGAAAAAAAACTTTTAACCGAAAAAGAAAAATCCGAAGAAATTGCTAATACAATCAGGGAAAAAATTGAAGGCAAAATTCAAAAAGCAATCGACGAAGAAGGCAAAGCCCAAGGTTTAACTTTAATTTTATCAAAAGAAATTACCTTTTTTGGTGGCAAAGACATTACCAATGCGGTTTTAACAAGATTAGACACCATAAACAAATAATTAACTGCCTCTAAGTGTGTTTAAAGCCTCAAGTTGTAGTTTGTTTTCCATTTGAATGGCCGCTAAAGCCGCTCTGGTCATAGATGCCGCTGTTACTAAATTATTAATTTCTTTACCGGTGTCTACATTGGAGCCTTCATATACCTTGCCATTGATTTTGGTTTTTTTACCAGCTTTATTGTCTCTAACCATTTCAAGATGTGTATTGCCATTCTTTGTATAACCCATTTTGTTTGCAATATCTGGCAATATATCTTCAAAACATTCACATTCGCAGTCGGGGGCAACTACACCTTGCAAGGCTTTATAACCAATAGTATTAACATTGGCAATATTAACAGCACTAATACGCCTTAAATCTTCGGCGGTTTGTAATGAATCTTTTAGCGGTTGAAGGCGAGGATTGTAAAACATAAATTATTATTGCGGTCTGAAATTATCGATCACGGAACGATCTTGTTTGTAAAAATGATTAACCAATCTCATCATGGCCATGCTTGAAACATATGCTTGCGCCAAGTCAGCCGAGCTTTCTCTTACCGATTTAGTAATTGGGCTTTTTTGAATATGATTGCCAATAATTGAACTTATTTCGGAGTTTTTTAAATCGCTTTTGTTTCCACCACGAGAAGCAATTTCATTAAAAGCCGAAGCAAAATCTAAACGACCAGAACATAAATCTTTCGCATTCGGCGCATTGGCCTTAACCAATTCATCCGAAAGCAGAGAGCGATTTTGTTCACTGAGCTTAGAGAGAGCAATTGCAGTAAGTTTATTATCCAAAAAGCAATCAAATTTAGGTTAATGATTACTTCTTCCCAGTTTTAGGCTTTTTATATTTACGCCAAATATATGGTATTTCGTCTAAGCTGGCTTGACTATTGTAAATTCCCAATTCTTGCTTTTGAGCTTCTTCTTCGTATTGCAGGAATAAAAGTTTATATTCTGTATTTTTATCGCCAATAAACAAAGAAACCGCTTGCCCAGCTTTGATCATTTCCGCATTTATAAATTTATCTTCGTTCCAGCAATAAGCTAAAAGACGTTTATATTTATCAAAAGGTTCATGGCTTGGGCGACAACAAACTTTTTGATTTTGAATAAGCTTTTTTAAATAATTTTTAGAATTTTCTCCAAAGGGTTTTTGACCAATTTCAGGCGCATCAATCCCGAGCAAACGAATTTTTTGCTTTTGTAAAATTAAAGTGTCTCCGTCCAAAACCAAAACCTGATCACTACAAGTTTTAAAAGGTTTTTGAGCCTGAATGCCCAGTATAAAAGCGCAAAGAATCAAAAAAATAATTACAAATTTCACTCGGCCATTTCATATTCTGGCAAACTCATAAGGCCTTTACCCGTTTCATCTTCTTCCTGAATCCAAGTTTTAATGCGGTCTAGGCTTTCAGGGCTGTCGGCACGATTATAACACCAAAGCATAATTGTTCTTTCAGAGACATTTCTTTGAGCGGCCAGCTTTTTGGCACTGGCTAAAAATTTAGTTTTGTCGGTTTCTCTCGTGCAATCGTCTAAATCGCCGCCCATATTAAAACCCGATATTGTCATAAAAACTTATTTAGATTGACTGAAAGAATAAATTTTACACCAAACTGAATGCCATTAAGGAATTTATGCTTAAATTTATTTTACAATTCATAAACTCGAATTTACCTTCAATACAAAATCAAAATGTTCAATAGAAAGTTTTTGCCAAAGTTGATAGTATCAGCCACTTTAATTTTTTCTTTTCAGCCAAATTTCTTTAATCTGCAGTCTCTTTCAGCTCACTCTGCGGCTAATTCCAAAAGTTTGGCCATTATGTGCGGAAAAGAGAAAAACGGAAAATATATATGTTTTACCAATGAAAAGCCCTCAGATGGCCACAAAAGCAAAAGCTATAAAGTTAATTCTCTGAAAGAAATAGTTGATAAATTAAATTTATACGGACAACCAATTCTTTATGAGGATTATTCAACCAAAAAAACTGAAATTATTATTTGGGAAAAACCAAGCTCCTCAAAGTCTCTTTCTTTTGCAGTTAATTTAAAAAATCCTCAATGGTGGTCAAGTTTAACAACTTATTCATGGTGGAATTCTTCTTGGGAAAGCTCTGAATGGAGTTCTTTTTATGAAGAATCTACTCAAGAGTACTCAGAAGAATATTCTGAAGATAATCATCAAGAAGTCCAATCTGAAGCTGATCACGAAGACAATAATCATGAAGAAGCTCAACCTGAAGCCGATCACGAAGAAGATAATCATGAAGAAGCCCAACCTGAAGCTGATCACGAAGAAGCCGAACCTGAAGCTGATCACGAAGAAGCCCAACCTGAAGCTGATCACGAAGAAGCCCAACCTGATGACGATGGTGGGGGTGATGATTAAGTTTTGAGTAATATACTGGCCGAATTAAACCCTCGGCTTAAGCTGTTCCCTTGACATATAAAAATAGTGTTATTTACAAATTTTTTTTAGTGTCTCTTGACCTCCAGTTAAGCCTTTATTTGTTATAGCTGTTAGTTGCTCATAGTTTGCTTTTGTCTCAGATAATAGACTACTATCATACCAATGAACTGCTGGCGGAGATGCTACAGCACCAGCAATAAACAATGCAACTGGTATCAAAGGAAACTTAGGCTTTTCTGGTTTACTTTCGGGTTTACTTTGGGTCTTAAACTTGCTGACCAAGGTACTGCGTATAAGCAAAGATAAACAACCTCCTGCCAAACCAGAATACAAAGTCTTTGGAGAACTTGGACTAAAATCCAAAGCTTCTTGTCTATTTTTTATCGAAGTTCCTATTAATTTATGTGTGTCCACAGAAGTTTTTACACCATTACAAGCCGCAGTGTTCTTTTCTTTTAAAATTTTTATTTGTGCTTTTTGATCAGCAATTTGTTCTTTAATCTCGGCTGCCATTTTTAAAGTTGTTTGAGAACCAGTTTTTGATTTTTGTAGGTTAGCTTCTAGAACTTGTAAAACTTTAATTGCCTCTTCAATTGTCTGACTTTGTTTTTCTGAATGAATAATTAAATCATTAGGGTTTGTGGTTTTTTGAGTTTGAGTTGGCTTTGAACTGGGCAGAGGTGAAGGGGTTTTCTCTAAAGCACCAGCTGGCTGTAAAGCAATAGCCATGGCACTTACTCCAGAAAACAATACACCTTTCAGTAATACTTTAGACACAGATTTTGGATGAATTTAGTAATACGTAAATTATATTAATGCATATTCGTGAAAAGCTCAAAATTAAATTTTTTTAACTGCTATAAATTAAGAAGTCTAAACAATTAAAATTTATTTTTTAAAAATACAGAACAAAGCTCGAAAAGTTTTTATATTTTTTGAAACATTGTCATCTCAAAATCTGTGGCATACTTGTCTGACAGCGACATTCAATTCAAGTTTTGGGTTGTATTGTTTGTTCTGGGTTTTGCTATATACTGGTAATTTCTTAAAAGTCATTTAAAAAGTATGCAAAAACCTTTGGCTCTTACATATGGCGACCCAAAAGGGATTGGTCTTGAAATTTTAAATTATTTGCTTTCAAATGAGCTTTTGCCCAAAAGGCCTTTTATTATTTTTGGTGATTCGGCTCTTGTAAAGCTAAAAAGCGATTATAAAAATTTTATTAGTTTTTCTTGTAAATTTGCTTTTGAGCCAGAACATAGTTTTAGATGTTTAGAATGGGCGGCCGAAAGTTGTTTGAATGGTAAATGTGCCGGCTTAATTACAGGACCAATTAGCAAAGAAAAATGGGCGCAAGCGGGTTTTAAATATAAAGGGCAAACCGAGTTTTTAGCCCAAATCACCCAAAGTCAGCCCGAAATGGTGTTTATCGCTCAAGACTGGCGCATTTTATTGCTAACTCGACATATTCCCTTAAGGCAAGTTCCAGAGGCTTTAACTTTTGAACGTTTTGAAACTGCCAGCAAAATATTTAAAAAGTTTTTAAAAGAAAAATACCAAATTGAAAATCCGCTTATTGCCTCTGCTGGCTTAAATCCACACGCAGGCGAAAATGGCGAAATTGGCTTTGAAGAAAAACTTTATTGGCAAAAATGGTGCTCAGAGCTTCAACTTTGTGGACCTTTTTCGGCGGATGATATTTGGTTAAATTCTGCTAAAACTTATTTAAACCAGCAAAAACAAAAATATGATGGCTATTTAGCTCCTTACCATGACCAAGTCTTGCCTTTAATTAAAACTATTACTAATTTTCAGGCGGTTAATCTTTCGATTGGTTTGCCTTTTATACGCACCTCTCCAGACCACGGCACCGCTTTTAATTTGGTTGGTAGTGGCAAAGCCGATTATAAGCCTTTTTTAGAGGCAATTAAACTATGCGAACAATTAACCCAAAGTTTTTAAATTTAACTAAAAACTTCAATTTGTTGATCATGAAAACTAAGCTTTGTACGCAAAAACTTCAAGAATTCCTCATTTAGGCGGCGGTCACTTAGAGCATAATCAACAATTGTTTTTAAATAGCCCATTGGTTCACCAGTATCATAACGCACTCCTTCAAAATCCAAAGCAACTACACGGTCTATGCTGGCTAATTCATTTATAACATCAGTTTGATAAAATTCGCCTTGGCCTGAATGTTTACGCTGAAGCTCTTTAAGTGCAGGAAAAACCTCAGAAGTAAATAAATAACGCCCCAAAGAAACCAGTTTAGAAGGTTCTGTTCCTTTTGGCGGTTTTTCAATCATGCCGCTAATGCGATAAACATTGTCTCCAGTTTGTTCAATACACTTAACAACGCCATAGCGAGAGACATCTTCTTCTGGCATATTTTGAACGGCCAAAACATTTTTTCCGCAATCTAAATAAACTTCTATAAGCTGTTTTGAAAGCGGCACTGGCCCAAAAACTAAATCGTCTGGAAAAGCCACCACAAAAGGATCACCATTGGTGAAAGATTCGCATAAACCTAAAGCGTCACCGGTTCCTTTCATTTCTCTCTGTCGCACAAAATGAATATTAGCCGAAGGCGGTTTAATTTTTCTTAGTTTTACGGGATCATTGGCTAGAATTTTCTCTAATTCCATTTCACGGTCTAAATAATCTTCTAGAACTTTTTTGCGCCTTGAAGTTATTACCAAAATATCCGTAATTCCTGACGCAATAAACTCAGAGACAATAAAGTCAATTACTGGTTTATCAATTAACGGAAACAACTCTTTAGGAAGGGTTTTTGATGCTGGTAAAAATCTTGTTCCATAACCAGCGGCTAATATTACGCCTTTAATTTTATGTTTTTTGCTCACCACTAACTACCTCCACCTATTACCTATATTACCTAATAAAAGACATATTTTTAGGTACTAGTGCTTAAAATAAATTTTTTCTTTGTTTTTAAGCTAATTTAGTTTTATTAATATTCGCCAATAACTGACCCTTTTTGTCTTTGTCTGACAGAATTGGCTTAATATCATTTAAAGGCCACTCTATGCCGATGCTAGGGTCATTCCAGATAATAGTTGTTTCGTATTGAGGTGCATAAAATTTGGTACATTTATAAAAAAACAAAGCTTTTTCGCTTAAAACTAAAAACCCATGCGCAAAACCTTCGGGAATATAAAGTTGTTTTTTGTTTTCTTCCGATAAAATAAAACCTTCCCATTTACCAAAAGTGGCTGAATTGGCTCTTATATCCACTGCGACATCAAAAACTGTGCCATTCAAAACACTAACCAATTTGCCCTGCCCCTGAGGGTTTTGATAATGCAAACCTCTTAAAACTCCTTTTTGCGAACTTGATAAATTATCTTGTACAAAATCGGCTTTTAAACCTTCGTTAGCATATTTTTCAGTATTCCAGCCCTCCATAAAAAAACCACGCTCATCACCAAAAACCTGCGGTTCAATTAAAAGTAAATCTGGAATAGAAGTTTCTTGAATTTTCATGGTCTTGATTATAGAATTATTTTTTGTCTTATTTGAATTTTATGGCAAAAATATTTCAATATTGTGTTACTGTTTTAATCTATGGAAAACTCTTACGCAAATCGTAAACAAATTTTAATTAAAACGCTCAATTCCTTTGGCTCATGCCTCTGTTGTTAATAATCTGTCATTGTAAATTTTCCTTGTAATAAACCATTTTTTTCTGTTTCTATTATTTTTTGTTTATAGCTTTTTGTACAACTCTTGTAATTATTCAAGGAAAAGTTCTGAATTTTGTAATTTATTTTTCTAGTAATTTTAAGTCGAAAAAACAATTTTATATTTATGCCTACTTCAGTCATAGACACTACTTTCATTACACCTAAAGATCTTTCTGCGAAATATACAAATGCAACTCCAGAAAGCTTAGAAAGAACCGCCAAAGAATTAAATCAGTGGCCAAAAGCTATTAGAAACACATTATCCAAATTACCAGAAGCATCTTTAAGTTTTGCTCTGGCTGGGGATTTTAGAGAGGGAGGTTATCAAACTCAGCAAGAAATTCTTACTCAATTAATACCTAAAACTGTCATTGGTGGCATTATGAGACATTCTCCAATTATTGCGGCAGACGAGGCCTTTGTAGAACTTGGCGAATATTTTACTTTGTATTTTTTCCCGAGTATTATTGCTTTATTAAAAAATAATTTTTGGAGTAATATTTGTGAAATTCCTCATCCTGAAATCATTGGCCATAAAATATATGATTTAGAAAAACAATTAGGCAAAACCATAAAAGTAGGAAGCATAAATTCAAAAGAAATATTTATAGACAAACCTTTAATTAAAAAAATTGCTTTTGTTCAATCTTTAAATTTTATATCGATTGCTTTAGCTACTATAGCTCTAGAAATCATCGTTTCTGCTATTAGGCCTCTTGCAACCAAATTTATTTTTAAAACTGATAATTTTGATGAAATTTCGGGGCTAAAAGCAAATAATGGACATGAAAAAGATGGAATGCCCGCTTTAGCACAAGCAAAAAATAATATTAAAAATGCCTTAATTTTTATGTTTTGCTCTATTCCAGCTTTTTTAGGCCTTGGAAGCCTATTATATAAATTCGGATTACATAAAAAAACAAACTTTTTTACGGGTTTTTCTAAGCGTTTTGCTTTAGCTCCTCGGTCTGGATTATCTCGTATTTTATTAGCGGTCAGTATTATTCCGGGGGCTGGCTTGGGTTATAATCTGGTGGCACGTTCTGTCTCAGAGGCAAAAGAGAATTTTTTTAGAATGATATTTTTATCTTGGCCGAGTATTTTATTTTTCAAGCAAACTTTAGGTACGGCTCTGGCTGGTTTGGTTGGTTATTTATCTGGAGTAGGAAATATTGTAGGTAATCCTTTTAAAACTTGGCATTCTGAAGTCATCGGCAAAGAGGCTGGTTTAAGAGATCCATTAGATCTGAGTTTTATTAGTTTAAATAAAAATAAAAAAGGTAAATTTGAAGGCAAAATAACTGAATTATCCCAAATCAAGGCTTTAAACGAAATACAAAGAAACAAATTACTCGAAAAAATATACTTCATGAAACAAAAAGCCCCATTATACTTTTTTGCTTTACCTTTTGGCTTTTTATGTGCTTGGTTAAATTATCAAAGAACAGTCCAAATGCATAAACAACAAGCCGAAGGCAAACAGGCTTCCCAGAGCACTCATCAATATAAAGGATTAAGAAAAATTATGGAGGATTTTGTGGATAAACTGGCTAATTTTGTATATGGTATTCAGCAAAGAAATTTTGTTAATGAGTCTCAAAAATCTGCTCAAAGCAACAATAATTTTTTCGCAAATTCTTCTTTAGTTGGCAAATAATTTTATAGTAATTCCAAGAAGAAATAATACAACCTTAAACGTGAATTGAGCGTCCCTGTCAGACAAGTATGCCGAGGGTTTAATCAATTAAAAAAACCCCACATTATCTTTATGCGTTTCCTATTGGATTTTTATCAATAAGTCCAATTGCGTTTTTCACTACGCCCTCTCCTTGTTTTGCTTGACTCACCAGTAGTTCTTCGGTGTTTTTGTATATATCATTAAAGGAACTAAAGGCACTGGCATATAAAGTTTCAATTTGAATATCCTTAAAGTTGTCATCGTCTTTGGTGGCCGCAACCGTTCTACGGGCAAGAAAGTTACCAGCAATTGACAGTGTTGTGCGGAATTGAATGGCTACTGGTCTTGAAAGAATTGGGTCAGCGACAGCTTTAGGAAGGTATTTTTCCATTACGCCCGAAAATTTCTCTTTCATAAAGGTGCTTAAATTATTTGGTGCTTTCGCTTGGAATTCATCTTCAATTTCC
>CANLTT010000066.1 GCA_947494115.1 Candidatus Caenarcanales bacterium | reverse complement strand
TTTGTGGATAAGTTAAAACAAAATAAAATAATTTCTCTTTTTCCTTTTCAAGCACAATCTCAAAGAATTCTTTATCATTTTTGGCTTTTATTTTTTTGCGATATTCAATATAAATTTCATGTTTTTCTATTTGTTCATTAGGTTTGGTTTTTAATAAACTAATATAATCATCAAAATTAATACTTTCCCAAACGAGGTTTATATATTTTGAAATTGGTCTCTCTATGCCGTTTATAGTTACATCTTGCAAATTAATAAAAACTTGTTCAATCGATTTTTTAAGATTAATTGGAGTATAATTATTTCTTCTTCTCAAAAACAAAACAACAGTATTAGTTCCCGTTGCCATAAAGGTATTTGAGCCAAGTTCAGTAATTCCAATAATATCAAAATACTGCAAAATAATTTCTCTGGCTTTAGTATAAATTCCCGTATTACTCAAAATACTACTTGGCAGAATAATCCCCGCAATTCCGCCATCTTTTAAAAGTTGTTTGGTGCGTTCAATAAATAAACATTCTATTTCAGAGCTATTATCAGTGAGCGATTTATACAATTCAAAATCATTTTCTTGATAATACTTAGTACTAGCATTTTTAAATGAAGAAACCGAATAAGGCGGATTAGAAACCACTATATCAAATTGTTTATTCTCAAACGGAAAGTCTGGGTCTTTATTTAATAGTTTTCCTTTATAGTCTGCATGAGCGAAGCGAGCTAAACCATCAGAATGAATAACATTAGCCAATCCGTCCCCGTGCAAATAACAACCCACTTTACCAACTTTTACCAAGCGATAATCTTTTTCAAGACCATAAATATAATCTATAGCCCAAGCAAAATGGTCGTCTTGCCAGTTTCTAAGCTTCTTTGCCACACTTGGATTATAGTTTTTATTATTTTTTGTATTTAATAATCGCTGAAATTCATGCATAATCTCAGTAATAAAATGTCCGCTCCCAGCCGCATAATCCATTACATATGGCAATAGTTCACCATTGTCAAGTTTTGCTTTGCTTAATTTTTCTTCTAAAATTTGATCAATTGGCAAACTTTTAATAATAAATTGAGCGACTGGAACTGGTGTAAAAAACTGCCCAGATTCCTGTTTGAGTCCAGTAGTTAATAATAATTCAAAGAAATCACTTAAATATTGTTGTTTTTTTGTATAACGAAGTTTAAACTTTTGCAATAATTCCACTATTTCTTTCACTACAATGGCATTTTCATTAAAAGACTGTTCATCATAAACATCTTTGATCGCAAATTCATTATTTTTTTCAAGCCTAATTTTATTAAACTGTTTCAAAATATCATTTCTTAAATTTTCCTCAAGATGCTTAAACTTATTATTAAATTCTGTCTCAGAAAAATCAGTTACCACTTTTTCTAAAAATTCATGCATTCCTTCTTTATACAAATCAGTTAATCTAAGCTGAAAAGAAATATGATCATCTGTTTCTAGCCATTGAAAGCCAAGTTCATTATTTGTGTCTTCATTAATTTTTTCATCATAAATTTTGCATAAAAACAGCGTAAAAATCTTATTAAAAGCATTTCCTTTGTCAGAGACAACATTATGACGGAGAATTTCCAAAAATTGATTAAAAATAAAACTACTGTCTTCTTGCTTAATTTCAACTAAGTCATTAATTGTTAAAGCTTTACTTTCAAAGTCAAATGGCTTAACCCAGCTGTCAAAAACGCCATTATCTTTAGTTAATTTACTCCATCTTTCATAAAAATCTTTTACATTACTGGTTTGACGATATTCTGGTTCAATTTTGATAATTTCATTTTTATAAATAATTTGATTGCTTTTCAGTTCAGAAGCATAAAGCATTAAAATATCAGCATTTCGATCTTGTTGAAAATAAGTAAATAATTGTCCGCCATCTTTTTTTATGCGGGTAAATTCTTTCTCAAATTCTTTGCCATAAGTTTTACATTCAATCATCAAATAAGCAGAGCCATTATCACGAGTTACCAAAACATCTAATCGTCCCGAAGTTCCATGTCCAGTCGCCCAAGTTTTTTCAAGAATAATATTTTCTGGTTTATAGCCTTTTTCAAGTAATCGATCTACACATTCTAAAACTACAAAGTTCTCTGGCTGAGAAAAATTCTGCGTAGTTTTACTTTCAGTTTTTATCAAATTGCCATAATTTATCAGCTCTTTGCCAAAGTCTATTTCAATAATATAATTAGCAGAATATTTTTTCTCAAAAACGCCTTCAGCATTCTCTTTGGGACTAAAATTTAAGGCCTTGATTAAGGTTTTGCCATTCATAAAATAAGCTTTATCGTTTTCAGTTAGAGAACCTTGGCAAGATTATAGCAAAAATGCCTGAACTATTAAAAAGCCTGCAATAAACAATTGGTGTATTCATGCTTGGGGTCAGCAAAAATCTCTTTAACTTTGCCAGTTTCACAAATTTGACCTTCTCTTAAAACCGAAATATATTCACAACTTTGCGCTACCAAAGCCAAATCGTGCGTGATTAAAAGCAAAGTTAGATTTTGGGCTTTCGTTTTTTCTAAAAGCAAACTCATAATTTCGGCCTGAATAGTTACATCCAAAGCGGTTGTAGGTTCATCAGCCAAAATTATTTCGGGGTCTGGAATTAAAGCTAAACCAATTAATATGCGCTGACACATTCCCCCAGACAGCTCAAAGGGATAAGACTTTAAAACTTTTTCCCAGTTTTTTAACTGCAAACTCAAAAGAATTTCTTTGCAATAATCTGCAATCTGGCTTTGGGCAAGCTCTGGTTTATGAGCCTTAATAGTTTCGGCCAAATGAGCATAAACCGTTTTAATTGGATTTAGCGAAGCTGTGGGGTTTTGCGGAATATAGGCTAATTTACGTCCTCGATAAAACCTTTGCTTGGCTGGTTCAGACAGTAAATTAACCGAATCAAAAACAATTTCGCCTTCAGTTTTAGCATTAGATGGTAATAAACCTAAAATAGCCGCACAAGTGATTGACTTGCCAGAGCCAGATTCCCCTACCAAAGCATATGTTGAACCTTTAAGAATTTTAAAAGAAATGCCCTTTAAGGTTTCTTGGCCGGCAAAAAAGATTTTAAGATTATTAACTTCTAGCATAAAACGACTCTAAAAACCCCCTCCGCCCCCTTTTCAGGGGGAACTAGCGATTTAACATTTTGAAACTTGATTTGAATTAGTATATTTATTTAAGAAATTATGCATAAATAAAAACACTAAACTGAAGCCGCTACTGCCGCATTAACAGCGGAATCCAAATCATCAATAAATTCAATACCAGTTCCTTTAAGCAATTCACGAGCCTTAGCCTGATTATTACCCAAAAGACGTATCACCAATTTATGGTCTGGATATTTTTGTTTAAAGTCTATTAAAGGAGCCGCAACTTCATCACAAGCTGTAATTCCACCTAAAATATTAATTAAAATTACTTTTACATTTGGGTTTTTGATCACCAAATTTAAAGCCGCATTTACCTTATTACGATTGGCTCCGCCGCCTACATCCAAAAAGTTAGCTGGTTTACCGCCTTTAAATTGCACTAAATCCATGGTCGCCATTGTTAAGCCAGCACCATTACATAAAATGCCAATACTGCCTTCTCCAAGCTCTACAAGGTTTAAGCCAGACATAGCGGCTCTTTGTTCACGCTCAGAGAGGTCGTTTAAGTGGTGAACCTTTAGGCCATTAAATTTAGGCTGACGATCGAGAGCATCATCACTTACGGTAATTTTGCCATCTAAAGCAATAATTGAGCCATCTTCAAGTTGTGCCAAAGGATTAATTTCGGCTAATTCTAAATCGTATTTTTCGTAAAGAGCATAAAGTTTATTGATAATATCGCTCACCAAAGCAAATTCTTTGCCATTTAAGCCCATTTCATATGCAAGCTTGCGGCCATAATGTGCACTATAATCGCCACCATATACGGGCACAATTTTAGCCGAATGCGAAGATTCAATCTCCATGCCGCCTTCGCTTGAACCAATTAAAATTGGACATTTATATTCACGGTCTAAGGTAATTGCTAAATAAAACTCTTTTTTGATGGGAACCTTAGGGTCAAGCAAAAGAGCCTTGGGTTTTTCGCCTTTGATGGGTAAATTGAATAATTGCTCGGCATTTTCAATGGCTTCGGTAATATTATTGGCAAATTTAATACCGCCAGCTTTACCTCTTCCACCCGTTAAAACCTGCGTTTTCAGGACAATCGGATAATTTAATTTTAAAAAAACAATTTCTTCGGGATAATGAATTGTTTGAGAGCCTTTCGGCACATTAATACCAGCCTCATGAAAAAGCTGTTTTGCTTCATATTCAAAAAGTTTCAAGTTAAACTCCTTTGGTTTATTTTAAAGTTTAAATTCTAGCGTGTCTTGAGACTTTTTTTATTGACTCAATTTGGGTTTTATAATGTGGTGGGCGATCCTGGACTCGAACCAGGGACCTCAGCTTTATCAGAGCTGCGCTCTAGCCACCTGAGCTAATCGCCCTTAAGCAACAATTTGGCTTTGAGGGTGAAAATTATATCACCACCCTACAGTTTTTAAACAAAATCGGCTAAAATTTTTTTCGTTAAAGTATTTATTTTTATTATAAGGAGTTATTAATGGCTGATAGTACTGCAATTGGAGCGGGTATGGCGGCTCTTGGAGTGATTGGACCAGCAATTGGAGTAGGCATGGCCGCTTCTAAAACGCTAGAAGGAATGGCTCGCCAACCAGAAATGTCTCAAAAATTATTTATTAATGGTGTTATTTTTGCCGCTTTTTGCGAAGGATTAGGCTTGATTGCGGCTTTGATTGGCTTTAAACTTGCTGGTTTCTTTTAAAAAATAAAAATGCTTGAAATTAATGGCACAATTATAGTTTTTGCTTTGAGCTTTATCATTTTTGTCTTTTTGCTAGATAAAGCTCTGTGGCAACCAGTTCGCAGGCTAAAAGAAGCTCGTGCGGAAGAATTAGCTTTAGAAATTCAAAATGCTCTTAAGGCTGAACAAAGAACTAAAGATCTGATCGAACAAGTTGATTGTGAAGTCAATAGTATTAAAAATTCTGAACACAAAGCAATTGAAAGCCTTTTTGCCGAATCTAAGCTTGAAGAAGCAAAACAAGAAAAAGCCTTAAAACAAGAATTAGAAAACCTCAAAACAAAGGCTTATCAAGATTTAAAAGCTGATAATGTTTCTTCGGTCGCTTTTATTGAAGAAAAGTCATTAGAATTGGCGCATTTAATTGTTTCAAAGGTCGCTCCAGAACTACGAGAAGGTGCAAAAGTTTAAAATGGAAATCTATCATTTAATTCTTGAATCTAATATTATAAACTTTATTCTTTTTGCTGTTTTTGTGGCTTGGCTCATTTATAAGTCTTTGCCAGAGGCACTTAAAAGCAAAAATGAAAACCTCAAAGAAGAATTAAATAAAGTTCAAGAACAATGTCGTGTGGCTGAAGACCGTTTAGCTTTTGCCGAAAAAAAATTGCAGACTTTTAAAGGCGATTTACAAAAAATGCAAGAAGAAAGTCAAAATCGTATTAAAGCTCTCAAAGAAGAATTACAACAAGAAAGAACGCACAAACAACAATTTTTAAACGCTAAAACCGCCCGAGAAATTGAAAATATGCGCTTAAATTTAAAAAATGAAATTGAAGAAAAAATTGCCGTCAAAGCTTTAATTCTGGCGGAAAACCTTTTAAAAAATAATTCCTCTTTGCCTGATTTTAATCAAAATATTGTAAAAAACACTCTCAATTTAATTGAAATTAATCCCCAACTTTTAAAAAATTAAAAACATGAATAAAATCTATCCATATGCAAAAGCCATTTATGAACTATTTGAAAATCAGCCCGAAGAATTAAATAATATTATTTTGGTTTTACACAATTTGCATCAAGCCGCCCAAAGAGAAGACTTGCTTGAAAAGCTTTTGCAAGAACCTTTAACAAATTCCAAAATAAAAATAAACTTAATCAATAAATTAGCGCCAGAGCTTTTGCAAAATGAAACCTTTGTGAAATTAATCAATTTACTTGCAAACAAAAAAAAATTACATTATATTCTTGAGCTTGGCTTAGGTTTGCAAACGATAATCGACGAAAAAAATAATATAAATCAAATCGAAATTATTTCAGCGCAAAACCTTTCGGAGCCAGAATTGCAAAATATTAAAATTTCTCTTGAAAAATCTTTAAAACAAAAAATCTTTCTAAAAGCTTCTGTTGATCAAGACTTAATTGCAGGTTTAATTGTTAAAACAGATGATTATATTTTAGATAATTCGGTGAAAGGGCGTTTACAAAAAATGCAACAAAAATTATTGACGGCTCATTAGATCTATTGTGATGATGACACAGATATTTTGTTTTTGTTAATTGGCTGCTTTGAGAGAGACTTTGACTGATTGGATTTACTTTAAAATATAAAGTGGTATATTAATTAATAATAGTAATTTATTGATAAAAGTATATGAAAATTCAGGCAATTATTCATACCGCAGAGGAAGGTGGATACTGGGCAGAAGTACCGGCTTTACCTGGTTGTGCAACGCAGGGAGAAACTTTAGAGGAATTAACTACTAATCTTAAAGAGGCTATTGAAGGGTGGCTTTGCTCACCTAATATTAATTTAAGCGGAAATGATAAATTACTTGAAATCGCTATATGAAGACTTGTTCAGCAAAAGACTTTGCCAAGATTTTAGAAAAAAAAGGATGGGTTTTAGTGAGGATTAATGGAAGCCATCATATTTATTCAAAAGATGGAGTTGAGCAAAAAATTAGCTTACCAGTTCATGGAAATAAATCTTTAAAATTAGGTATGCAAAAGTTTTTTATGAAAGTCGCCCAAATTACTGACTCAGACTTAATATAATTATTTGGTTTAGAGTAAAAAAACAATTTAGCCGATGACAATTTTTTTATTTCTTTATTTCAGATACTCGGCTTAACTTAAATGCTTTTTCTTTTGGCGAAAGCGCAAATTAATAAACTCAATAATCAAAGCATAAACCAAGGCAAAATAAATATAACCTTTAGGAACATGAACATGAAAAGCCTCGGCCACAAGCATTGTTCCAATTAAAATCAAAAAGCTTAAAGCCAAAATTTTCACAGAAGGATGTTTGTCAATAAATTCTCCAATTGGTTGCGAAGCCAAAATCATAACCCCAAGCGAAATCAAAATTGCCAAAACCATAATAATTAAATGCGGAACCATGCCGACCGCCGTGATAATAGAATCTAAAGAAAAAACTGTGTCAATAATCATAATTTGAATAATAATTGACCGCATAGAAATTTGTTTTAAATTTAAATCAGAATCACTTGTTGGTTTTTCAAGAACTTCAACTTTGTCATAAATTTCTTGACTTGATTTAGCAATTAAAAACAAACCGCCTGCTAGCAACACAAGGTCTTTGCCAGAAATAGCTAAATTCAAAGGCACAATATTTAAAAGCGGCTCTGTAAGCTTAGTAAGCCAAGATAAACTAAATAATAAAATTAAACGGCTCCCAATGGCCATTAATAAACCAATAGTGCGGGCTTTTTGCCTATTTTCGGGCGGAAGTTTGCCCGCTAAAATCGAAATAAAAATAATATTATCTACACCCAAAACAATTTCCATACTAACTAAAGCGAGTAAGCTTATCCATGTTTCGGGCTGGGCAAAAATTTCAAACATAAAATTATAAAAACAACTTAAAAAATTATTATGCCCGATTTTATAGTGTCTTGTAAATTTATAAACTGATCTTTACTTTAGCTGATTTTTAATAATTGAAATTTGTCAAAATGCCAACCAAAAAGCTTTAGTAACTTAAAAATCAGTTAAATTACTATTCAGGTTGTCCGAGAATGCTATCTTCTAAAATATCCATAAAATCAAGCATTTCATTAAAATCTTTCAATCTAAATTCTAGGGCGGCAATTCTTTCATCCAAGAAAGAACGATATTGATACAGTTCGGCTAATTGTTCTGTCAAAGACTGATATTCTTCACTCAAACGCATCTTCATATTTGTAAACCGCTTAACTTGTAAAATTACCTTCGACTGAATTGAAGCCTTCTTGAATGCAATTGAGGTTTTTACTGAGTTGCGCAGGTTAATACTTTTAGGGCTAACTTTGCTAAAATCGCATTAATTGGTCAATTTTGAATTTGTATTTATGATTTTAACCGTAATTCCAGCTCGCCTTAAAAGTGTTCGTTTGCCTAACAAACCGCTAATCTTAATTGGTGATCGCCCTATGCTCTGGTGGACATGGCAAAAGGCCTTGCAAAGTAAACTTTCTGATCGGGTGGTAATTGCTACTGATAGTGAGAAAATTTACAATACAATGCAAGCTTTTGGTGCAGAATGCCAGATGACCTCTGAAAACTGCACTTCTGGCTCGGATCGAGTTTTTGAAGTTGCTCAGAGAATACCCCAAGCTAAAATAATTGTGAATTTTCAAGGAGATGAGCCTTTAATGCCTTTGCAAACCCTCGATGGCACCATACAAACCCTCTTGGATAACCCTGGGTGTCAAATTGGTACAGCGATTACATCTTTTAAAAAAGAACTAGACTTTTTGAATCCTAACCAAGTTAAGGCTGTGTTCAATATGCAAAACAGGGCCTTGTATTTTTCACGTGCGCCTTTGGCCAATGCTTGGTTGCATATTGGTTTATATGTTTTTAAAAAAGAAGCTTTATTTAAGTTTTGTCAAATGCCACCTTCTAGCCTTGAACTGGCCGAAAAACTAGAACAATTGCGGGCTTTAGAGAGCAATATGCCAATTTATGTTTATAAAGAAACCTCCGATCAAGAGCATTTTGGTATAGACACACCTGAAGACTTAGAAAGAGCCAAGCAAATTTTTTCTCTTGCAGTTAGCCAAAATGCTGGTTAAGATTTTGAAAGAACCAATTGATAATTAATATGAAAAAAGGTTTTGTTTGTGCTTTTTGTGCAGTATTTTATATTTCTTTAGCGAGTTTGGCTATTGATAATCCATATGCTACAGGCGGCTCTCAGTATGGCGGAGACGATTTTTATTTAGATAATACTCCCAGTAATAATTCCTCGCCTTATTCAACAAATACACCTTATTCAACAAATACAAATGCGCCCAGCAATAGCTCGTCTGGCTCTTATGCGGGTAATAGTAATTTAAATACAACTGCGGGCAATTCGAGTTATTCAAATCCAAGTACTAATAATAGTAGTTCGAGCTTAAATTCAAGTTATTCAAATCCAAGTACTAATAATAGTAGTTCGAGCTTAAATTCAAGTTATTCAAATCCAAATACTAATAATAGTTCGAGCTTAAATTCAAGTAATGATGTTTATAGTCAAAATGGCGAAGTTCCAGCCGAAGGCCCTTGGTCTAAAGTAGAAAATTGGTTTCAACGTAAAACCTTAAACAAAAATACTGGCAAGCCCGAGCTAGATTTAGCTAATCAGAGAATACAATCTGGCAAAGCACGCATTAAAGCCATAAAAGCCAAAGAAAAATTAGATCAGCATTTAAGCGAGTGTCAAGCAAAAACTCAAAGTTTAACCGAAGAATTAAAAAAGGCCGAAGAACAAGCCGCTTTAATTGAAAATCAAGTTAAATTTCAGGAAGGTAATAATAATTAATAACCCAAAATGTTCTAAGCTGTGCGAGCGGCTATAATGCCTTTAAAATATTCACGCACTTGCTTAACAGCTGGATGAGATTCTACGGTTTGAATTATGGGTGATTCTTGCAGACTTTCAAAATATTCTTGCAATTGAGGAAACTCTTCAGAAGCCAAAGGCCAAGCAAAGCACATATTTTGCCAAGCTTGCTGAAAAACCGCATCGATGGGGCAAAAAACAACTGGTTGTCCTAAAGTTAATCTTTGAGCCTGAAAAGCGGTTAATTTTTCGGTCATGGACTTAATAATATTTTGCTGAACTTCGACAGGAAGTTGAATTCGGCCTAAGCCATGCAAAAACAGTTCACGAAAAGAAGGAATAATACCAGTCATTAAAGCCAAACACAAAGAACGAGTGATGGCTCTATAAGGCTGTTCTTTGGGTAGCATATTAATTTTAGGATAAGTTTCTTCCAAATATTCAAAAATTGCCCAAGATTCATAAATATTCAAATCATCGCCATTAGAAAGCAAGGGCACTTGTCCATATGGACTTAAATCTAAAAACTCGGTTTTCTTTTGCGCACCAGAGGTTAAATCAACATAGATATATTCAAAATCAATTTCTTTACAAACCAAGGCGGCGTGCACCAAATAGCTATAAGGTGAAACAGGATGACCGTATAATTTATATTGAGACATAGTTTTAGATAGACCCGATAAACAAATAAAAGCCATTTACCCAAAGTGAATTTGGAGCTTTTAGACATTATAGCCTTAGAAGCCGACTGCAGTCCAAAATAAAAAATGCTTTGTAAATTGAGAACACAATTGTCTGACAGAGAGGCTCAATTTAAGTTTCGGTTTGCTTGGTTTCTTTTTGGTTTTGCTACAATAAAATTTCTGGAATTCGATAAAATTAAAAAATGGCTTACGCTAATATCGGTGAAGAAGAGCTTGAAAACAAGGTTTCCCAAGATTACTTTGCTGGCTTTGACACTATAGCCTTCCCCGATTAAATAGAAGCTGAGATTGTTTTTTGAAAATGGCGAAAATAGGAGGAAAGATCCGAATCTATAATTTCAAGAAAAGCCCAATCTATAGCCGCATTCACTGATTTCTGA